>CALVNP010000055.1 GCA_944349805.1 uncultured Clostridia bacterium | reverse complement strand
CCTTTAAAAGAGTAACAATGCAAATAATAATCCCAAAATAATTCCCAATTTTACATACAATGTACCGTACTTTTTTTTATCTTCAACACAGCTATGAATAATATCATTAAACTTAACTTTATAATTTTCAATCTGTTTTGTTTGGTTATAAACATCAAATTTCCCCAATTCATTAAAAAACATAAAAACACAATGTTTTTCTTCTTCTTTTAAGATTTTTATTTTATCAAACATCAAGTTCTCGTTTAATATCTGCCCTTCATTTAAGAACAATTTATAACTATTTAAAATAGTAACAAATTCTTTACTTGTAGACTTAAATCCGTCTACAACATTTAATAATTTTGTTTTACTAAAATTAATTTCCGTTTCAAATTTTTCAGCAAAATTTAATAGGTCATTAAAAAATTTTAATCTTGATATGTAATATTTTGATAAGCCATAACCTATATAACCACAAATAAAAACTATAACTCCTAAAAATATATATTTCATTTTATCTCCATATAGCTAAACGAGAAAAATCTTCATTATAAACCCCTTCAATAGTTCCAGGACCATTTCTTTTTGACAGAACAACATATCTTTCAAAAACATTTTTAACATCTTGCCATCCATCTTTACTTTTTAAATCTTCAATATTGTTTGCGTGTATAGTTGCCATTACTTTAACTCCACAATATCCAGCATATTTAATTGCTAAAAAATCATCGTAATCACCGATTTCATCGGTTACAATAATATGTGGCGACATACTTCTAATACCTTGAATAAAACCTGTTTTTTTATCAGAAAATGACAGGACATCAGCAAATTTTCCGACTGACAATTCATTAGCTTCGCCAGCTATTTCACCTCTTTCATCAAGAATTAAAACATTATAAGATAAATTTCTTAAAGACAACTGATTAACAAAATCTCTAATAAAAGTAGTTTTACCAGCTCCTGGAGGAGAAATTATTAGTGTGTTTTTCAAACCATCATCATCTACGAGAAAAGAAAAAGCATCAAGTGAGCAATTTTTAATTTCGTGTGGAATTCTAATGTTTATGCTTGTAAACTTATTTAATGTTTTAATCTGTCCATTTTCCGATACTATAGTTCCACAAATACCAAGCCTTTCCCCACCTTTTAAAACAATATATCCTTTCTTTAATTCTTCGTTAATGGAATAAATAGAAAATTCACTAGCTCTAAAAATGATATCTTCTATCATTTGTTTTGTTGCAATAATAGAGGAATTTTCCTGAGTGGTTACTCCGTTTTCTCCTAAAAAATATGCCTGTCCTTTTATATATACAACAATAGGCTTGTTTACTCTTAATCTAATTTCATTTAAGTAACCATAATTAAATTTAGTCGTAATTATGTTATAAATTTTTTCATCTAAAACATCTTTGAGCATAATACACACTCCTTTTTCAGTAAAATATTTTTTAAAAGAAAAATTAATAACAAAATCGCAAAAAAAAATACAATACCAAACGATATTGTATTTTTAGACAAAAATAATTTAACTATTTAATTCTTTCCATATAGGAACCATCACGAGTGTCAACCCTTATCTTATCTCCCTGATTGACAAACAATGGAACGCTTATTGTGTAACCCGTTTCCAATTTAGCTGGTTTGTAACCTGCTTTGGAAGTGTCACCTTGAATTCCATGTTCACATTCAGTAATTGTAAGTTCGACAAATGTTGGAGGTTCAACACTAAAAGCTTCGCCATTGTAAAACTGTAATGTTGCCATCATATTTTCAGTTATAAAATTTAATGCATCTTCAACTTGTGATTTGTTCAATGGAATCTGGTCATAGGTTTCCATATCCATAAAGTAGTATAAATCACCTTCATTGTAAAGATACTGCATTTCTTTTTTCTCTATAACAGCAACTTTAAATTTATCAGATGGGTTAAATGTTCTTTCTTGAACTTGACCTGTTACAATATTTTTTATTTTTGCTCTAACAAAAGGCGACCCTTTTCCAGGTTTAACGTGCATAAAATCTACAACTAAGTAAATAGCTCCGTCCATTTCAAAAGTCACACCCTTGCGAAAATCTCCTGCTGTAATCATAAAATCTCCTTAAATTAAATTTATGTGTAAACATTATAAACAAAAATGTCTGTTCTGTCTAGTGTTTTTTTAGATTTTCATAAATATTTAGCATTTTTAAAGCATCTTCTGCCATAAAATTTGCAGACTCACAAATAATCGTAGGTTCCAATTTATAGTCTATAATTGTTTGTGCAAGTGGCTCAAATTCTGGTCCAAAAATTTCATCGTCAAAATCCAAATGCCTTATTTCCCCTTTTGCTGAATATTCTATTTTAGAAAAATGAATATGACAATTTTTTGTTTTAAACTCACCTATCTTTTCAAAACTTTTATCAAAAATTTCCCTATATGCCTCAACGTTATTAAATCTTCCACCTGTTAAACAATTTAAATGACCAAAATCAAAAGTTGGTATAAGTAAATCGTCCATAGCGCAAAAATCCAAAATTTCCTCTGCTGAACCAATTTGCGAAAACTTACCCATAGTTTCAGGGCATATATATTTATTGTCTAAATTTATATTGCTATCTCTAAGTCTTTTAAGCGTTTCCAATAGTCTAGTTTTAGTTAAATTTAAAGCATCACATCTTTGCATTTTGCCTTGTGTTGCTAAATGTACAACTAAATGCTTACCATTTAACAAATTTAAATAATCAATCCCTGCTTTAATGTACATATATGATTTTTCAAACATTTCATCAGAAGGATTTGCTAAATTAATATAAAACGGAGCATGCACACTTACTTCAACACCATTTTTTTCTGCCTCTTCACCCAATTTTAATGCTGTTTCTTTTGACATATTATATCCACGACCAAAAGAGTATTCATAAGCTAATAGGCCTTTACTTTTTAACCATTGTGGTGCTTGTATAGAAGTTTTATTTCCCTCATCATAAAAAATTTTACTGTTTCCAGATGGTCCAAACCTCACCATTATTCCTCCTGCAAAAATTCCGACATACTTAAAGTTTTATATTCACCGTTTCTTAATTGTTCAAGGGTATAGGAATTTTCTATACATAATACACCACATTTTGTGCGTGTAATTGAATATACCATACCATATGTTCCAAATTCTTTTGCAACATCTCTAACAATAGACCTTACATATGTACCACTAGAACAATTAATTTTAACTTCAAATAAGTTTTCCCCATAATCGTTTATAACTGACAAATCGTAAATTTCTATCTCTTTTGGTTCAAGCATTACACACTCACCTTTTCTAGCCAAATCGCAAGCTCTTTTTCCATTGATTTTTTTTGCCGAGTAAATTGGTGGATATTGTTTTTGCTTTCCTATAAATTCTCTAAGTTTCTGCTCTAACATTTGTTTTGTAATCAAACAATTTTTATCTTCAAACTCGATTTTACCATCTAAATCTAAGGTATCAGTTTGAATACCAAATTTAAATTTACTAACATACTCTTTTTTTTGATTTAGAAATTTATCAAAAAGTTTTGTTGCTTTATTTAATCCAATAACAAGAACTCCATTTGCTAATGGGTCTAAAGTTCCCATATGCCCTGCCTTTTTTGCCCCTAAAATTTTTTTTACCAATTTAACTGCTAAAAAGGAAGACATACCCGATGGTTTATTTAATACTAAAATTGCATCTTCAACAAACATTAATTCTCCTTAATAAAAAGCTTTATTTCTTTTTGCAATTTCTTTTTTATTTCACTTATGTCGCCTTTCAAATCCTTACAACCAGAAGCTCCTTTGTGACCACCCCCACCTAATTTACTTGCAAGGATTGAAACATCATATTTATTTGAACTTCTAAATGAAATTGAACAATTATTTGGTGACCTTTCTGTTAATAATGCAGTTAAATTTACTCCATCAATACTTGAAACAAAATCAATTAAATCAACTCCATCATTTGGATTATAACCAATGCTTTTAAAGTCATTATAAGATATGTCAACAATTAAAGTATCTTTGTAATACTCAAATTTTGATAATGCAATTTCAATTAATTTTAATTTATTTTTTGTATTTGACTTAAACAATCGTCTATTTACAAAACTAATATCTGCCCCCAAGTCTATTAATTCACAAGCTATTTTGTGAGATTGAGAATTAGTGTTTTCGTGCAAAAAGCAACCCGTATCACCTGCTAGTCCTGTATAAATTATAGTGGATAATTTACTATCTATTTTGATTTTTAAAAATTTAGCTATTTTATAAACTATTTCTGCACAACTCGAAGTATTATCTTCTAAATAAGTAAAATTTGCAGAAGAATCTCTATTGTGATGATGGTCAATTTCAATCGTGTTTGTTTGTTCCAAAAATTCTTTTTCAAACTTTCCCAACATATTTTTACCAGCAACATCAACAGAAATATATAAATCGCAAGATTTGGGAAATTCTGTTTGAAATTCTCCTATCATAAAATCATATTTTTTCTTTGGTTCTTCTTCCAAAACTGCTATGCAGTTTTTATTTAATTTTCTTAAAATTCCAACCATTACAAACATTGATGATAAAGCATCTGCATCTGGTCTAGAATGGCAAAAGACTGCAATATTTTTTGCAGTCTTAATTTTTTTCTTTAATTGATTAATTGTCAGATTCAATATCGTTATTCTCCTTTGATAAAGATAACTCGTTTAAAATATTATTAATTCTTTCACTATATTCCAAATTTTCATCAAGTTCAAAAACTAGTTCAGGAATAAATGGTAAATCTAAATCCTGTCCAAGTTCTCTTTTTATAAAGCCAGAAGACTTTTTTAAGAGCTCTAAAATTTTACTTTTATTATTTTTGTTTTTTGATAAAATACTAATCCATACTTTACAATGCCTAAAATCTGATGATGTGTTCACTTTTGTAACAGTTATAATTTCATTTGAAAGTCTTGGGTCACTTAAACGGTTTTGTATTATATCTGACAACACTCTGCTGATTTCAGAATCAGCCCTCATCATTCTGTTTGACATAACTCACCTCAATTCTCTATTTTAACTTTTATAAAAGCTTCAATAATATCCCCTTCTTTTATCTCCTTAACATCTCGAAGCTTTATACCACATTCATAACCATACGAAACTTCTGTTTTATCATCTTTTTGTATCTTTAATGCAGTTATTTCTGTTGTCTCAACAATTTGTCCATCTCTAATTAATCTTGCGCCAGCATTTCGTTGAATTTTTCCGTCTGTAACATAAGAACCTGCAACTAAGCCAACAGAAGATAATTTAAATATTGCCCTAACTTCTGCGTGTCCAATTATCTGTTCACTATATTTAACAGTCATCAATCCTTTAATTGCAGAAGTGATGTCATCTACTACAGAATATATAACATTATAGTTTTTAATTTCAACCCCCATACTTTCAGCCATTTGAGAAATTTTGCCAGATACTTTTAGGTTAAAGTTGACTATGACAGCATTCGATGCTTTTGCTAAAACCAAATCAGATTCTGTAACTGCCCCTGCGCCACTGTGTATTGCAACAACTTTCACTTCGTCATTTTTTATGGCTGTTAAAGTTTGTTTTAGGGCTTCAACAGAACCTTGAACATCTGCCTTGATAATGATATTTAAATTCTTTAATTTACCTTCATTAACCTTAGTCATAAAGTCATCTAAGCTGACTCCAGATGTTGTTTGTGCCCTTTCTTCTTTAATTTTATTCTTCCTTTCTTCTATTAAATCTTTAGAGAACTTTTCTGAAACTACATATACCTGACTTCCAGATTCTGGAACTTCATAGAATCCTAAAACTGAAACAGGAGTTGATGGTCCAGCTTCTTTAACTTTGTTTCCATTTTCATCGAACATTGCTCTAACTTTTCCAAATGTAATACCAGAAACAAATGTATCTCCTATTTTTAAAGTACCATTTTGAACAAGAACCGTTGCAATAGGTCCTTTATTTTTATCAAGCTCAGCTTCTATTACCACTCCGGTTGCCATTTTATCTGGATTAGCTTTAAGTTGTTGCATTTCAGCAACTAATAAAACCATATTTAATAATTCGTCCAATCCGACGCCAGTTTTTGCTGAACAAGGAACTATTATTGCATCACCACCCCAATCTTCTGGCATAACACCATTTTCAGCTAGCTGTTGTTTAATTCTCTCTGGATTAGCACCTTGTACATCCATTTTATTTATAGCAACAATCATAGGAACATTAGCTGCTTTAATATGATTTATTGCTTCAATAGTCTGTGGCATAATTCCATCGTCTGCAGCAACAACCAATATAGCTATATCAGTCACTTTTGCCCCTCTTGCTCTCATAGCAGTAAAGGCAGCGTGTCCAGGTGTATCTATAAAAGTAATTTTTTGACCATTAAATTTTGTGACATAGGCACCTATTTTTTGAGTAATACCACCTGCTTCGCCAGATGCAATATGCGTCTTTCTAAACGCATCAAGAAGAGAAGTTTTGCCGTGATCAACGTGGCCCATAACAGTAACTACAGGAGGACGAATAACTGCACCCTCGTCATCAATTTCAATAGTAGAATCGTGCAATTTTTCTTCCATTGTTTTATCTAATTTTTGCTCAAGTTTAACTCCAAGTTCACCAGCAACAAGCTCTGCTGTTGCAAAATCAATTGTACTATTAATTGTGGCCATAATACCAAGTAACATAAGTTGTTTAATTATTTCTGTAACAGGTTTACCTGTTTTTTCAGATAGAACTTTAACAGAAACATTTTCTGTGGTTATAACAGCATTTTCAATTGCTGGGGCAACAAAAACTTTTTCTTCTTTTTTCTTTGTTTTAATTAATTTTCTAGACCCCATTCTTTCTTCATCATAATCTTCAAGATATTGATTTCTCTTTTGCAATTGTTTTTTGTTTACTTGCCTTTTTTCATCAAGTTGTCTTGATGGAGTTTTATTTTTATTACCAACTTGCCTTTCAGGTACTGCTAACACACTACTACTTTCAGTTGGTACAAACGATTTAAAATTATTTGCTCTAGTTGATGCAAATGAAGACTTTGAAGAATTGTTAAACTTATTTTTATAATCTCCATTTTTAAACTGATTTTGTTTTTGCTGGTCATAGCTTGGTTTAAAATTTGGATTATATCCCTGCTTATTATTTTGGAATTTTTTATTTTTAAATTCACTATTTGGCGACTTATCAAATTTAGGACCTTGATTTTTATCAAATGGTCTTTTATTTTCTTGCTTTTGTGGTACTTCTTTAATCTTTTTCTCATTAAACTTGTCTTTTTTATCTTCCTTTTGTGTTTCTTCAACCACAACTTCTTGTTCTTTAATTGGTTCTTTTACTTGTTGTTTTTCTTCAACTTGTTTTTCATCAACAATTGTTTCCCTTTTTTCTACAGAATCCTTTAACTCTTTTAGCCTAGAATTAATTTTATTTTGAAGGCTTTCTGTTTGAACTTTGGTTGCTCTTATGTCACGAAGGAATGAAAGAATTGCCCCACTTGATTGGAGCGTATGAATAGTTTTTAAATTGTTTAAAATTTGATTTTGATTAGCCAAATAGTTTCCCCTTTTTTATTTTTTTAATTTATTCATTATTTCGTTATATACTTCAATTGAAATGTTTTCACGAAAAGTTTTATTTAAGGATTTAGTTTTTAAAAGTTTATCACAACAATTACCTTCTTTGCAAATGTATGCACCTCTTCCATCAACTTTTCCTGTTTCATCAATTTTTATGCCATTTTGATTTTTAACAATCCTAACAAGTTCGTTTTTAGGTTTCCTTTCCCTACAAACCATACACATTCTATAAGGTTTTTCCATATTACTCACCAAGGTCTTCAAGTCCAGCAAATATATCATCTAGTTCTTTTGAAGATTCTTCTTCAGAAATATCAGTTAATTCATATTCAGGTTCGTCAATTTGCTCGTCAACTTCATTATCAGGTTTAACATCAATTTTCCAACCTGTCAATCTTGCAGCAAGCCTAACATTCTGTCCGTTTTTACCAATTGCCAAGGATAATTTATCTTTTGGAACTATAACTCTTGAAACTTTTAAGCTCTCGTTTGTTTCAACACTTATAACTTTTGCAGGACTCAATGCTCTTGCAATGTATTCAAGTGGGTCATCTGAATATAACACCAAATCTATTTTTTCACCATTTATTTCAGAAACAATTTGGTTTATTCTTATTCCTCTGTTGCCCACACAAGCCCCTAAAGCATCAACATTTGGTTTGTTTGAATATACAGAAATCTTTGTCCTATTTCCAGGATCTCTTGCAATATCTTTTATTATTACATCTCCACTTGTAATTTCAGGAATTTCAAGCTCAAAAAGTTTTTTTACAAATTCAGCATTACTTCTTGATACTTGAATTTGTGTTCCCTTAAAACTTTCTTTTATTCTTTTAACATAAACTTTAACCCTATCACCAACACGGAATTTTTCTCCAGGAATCTGATCTGATTCAAGCATAACACCTTCTGTATGAGAGCCTGCGATACTAACATAAACTGTTCCATTATCAATTCTTTTTACAATTGTAGTTAAAAGCTCATCTTCTTTTTCAGACAATTCTGAAACGGCAATTGATCTTTCAATTTCTCTTAATTTTTGCATTACAACTTGTTTTGCTGTTTGTGCTGCAATTCTACCAAATTCTTTTGTTGATTCTTCATTAACAACAGTATCACCAAGTTCGTAAGATTTTTTAATCTTTTTTGCATCTTCTAAACTTATTTGTTTATCTTCATCTTCAACATTATCTACAACTGTCTTATAAGAATAAATTTTAATTGTATTCTTTTCTGGAATAAGTTTTACCATTGCAGACTTTGCCTCTCCATACATTTTTTTATATGCAGATGTCAGTGCCGTTTCTAAAGTTTCAATAAATTGTTCCTTATTTATTTTCTTTTCTGCCTCTAATTCGTCTAATGCTTGAAAAAAATCTTTATTTACCATTTTTATCTCCTTAAAATTTGATTACAGGATTTACCTGCGCAACTTTATCTCTATTAAAAACTTTTTCTTGTTTGTCCACAACAATTACTATACTTGAATCAGTAAAGTCTTTTAATTCTCCAACAAAATTTTTATTTCCATCAACAGGAGTAAAAAGCTTTAACTCAACTTGTTTGCCTTTGTTCCTTAAAAAATCTTTATAATTTTTTATAGGTCTATCTATGCCTGCCGAACTGACATTTAAAATATATGGGGAATCATTAGTGGGATTTAATTCATCTAGTTTCTCATCAACCAATTTATGAACCTTTTCACAATCATCTAGATTCACACCATTTTCTTTATCTATGACAAATGTCAAATTCATTCCGTCTACCTTTTTCGCATACTCTACTTCAATAACATCGTAACCCAACTTTTCAATTAAAGGTACAATGTTTTCTTCACAAAGCATTTCTACCTTACTTGCCATAAAACTCCTTTCTAAAATTAAGAGTGGGCAAACTGCCCACTCCCAAAGTTGCTAACGCGTTTATTATAACACCTATAAAAATAAAAATCAATACATTTATAAAAGTTTTTAAATAAAATAAATAATTTAATCCTGATAAATAAATGCTTCTAAAAATTTACTTTTTATAAGTTGTTTACCTTTTGAGGTTCTTGAATCATAACTTATATTCTTATCTTTCAATAATTCTAAACTTGTTTCCTTCTTTATAGCAATTGACTTTGGTTCCTTTTTAAAGGAAGCATAAATTAAATTTGAACCATTATTTAAAGATATAATTCTTAACCCTTTTCTATATCTAGCCATTTTTTCATACTCACCAATTGGGACTTTTTTACCAAAACCATCACTTGTCAAAACAGTTATAGCACCCGTTCTTTCAGTTTGACCTGCAAAGATTACAAAATCATCATCATCTAAGTTTATTCCCTTAACACCAACAGAAACTCTACCCATAACAGGAACATCATCTAATTTGAAATGTAACGCCATAGCTTTTTGTGTAACCATTAAAACTGAGGAATCTTCATTCTTTATTTCTACATTTAACAATAAATCATCATCTTTTAATTTAATGGCTTGATAATAAGATTTGTTTACAACGCATTCATCTAGGGTGCTAAGTTTAACCATACCCTTCTGTGTATAAAAAAGCAATTCTAAATTTTCAAGATTATCAGGTATTTCTATTATAGATACAGGATATTCATCTGTAAGAACTTTTGAATTTATAGATTTTAATGAAACACCTTTTCCCCTCCACTTACATTCATTTATTTCAGAAAAATTAATCTTCAAAACATTTCCGAAATTTGTAAAAATTAAGCCTTTGTTTGTTGTAACACTAAATAGCTCTGTCAAATGTACATCATTTAATGAAGAGGTGTCTGTTAACTCTTTGCTACTCATCATATAATTTTTAAGTGGTATACTTTTTACAGTCTTATCAGCACAAATTGTCACAACAACATCTTTTGAAACGACCTCATTTTCAACTTTTAATTCTACTTTTCTTTCAACATTTCCCTTAACTTTGGTTATATTGCTTCTTCTTGGATTTGCAAATTTGTTTTTAATTGACAATATTTCAGTTTTGACAGTGTTGTATTGAAGTTTTTTAGAATTATAAATAGCTGTCAATTTTTCTATAAGAAGTTTTAGGTCTTTTAGCTCTTGTTCAAGTTTAGTTATTTCAAGGTTAACTAATCTTGCCAATCTCATATCTAAAATTGCCTGAGCTTGTTTTTCTGACAAATTAAATCTGTCTTTTAATTTTTGTTTAGCTTCCGTAGTTGTTGCAGATTTTTTAATTATTTTAACAACTTCATCAATATTTCGTATGGCAATCAGCAGACCTTCTACAATATGTGCCCTATCTTTTGCAACATCAAGGTCAAATTTTGTTCTTCGAACAATAACCTCTCTTTGATATTCAACATAGTAACTAATGATATCAAGCAGTCCTAACTGCTTTGGCTTTCCATTTGCAATAGCAACCATATTAATTCCAAAAGATATTTCTAATTGTGTAACTTTGAATAAGTACTCCAATATCTTTTCTGCATTGCCACCCTTTTTTATTTTTAAAACAGCACGCATTCCATTTCTATCGGACTCGTCACGGATTTCACCAATATAGGACGCTAAAGAATTTTCATCAGATTTTAATTCTGCTATTTTTTGCAACAATGCTGCTTTATTAACCTGATAGGGAATTTCAGTTATAACTAAATTTTGTTTATCCCCCTCCTCTTCAAGCTTTACTTTTGCTCTTAAAACAATTTTACCCTTACCTGTTTCATAGGCCGTTTTTAATTCTTCATTACAGATAATTATACCACCTGTTGGAAAGTCTGGTGCAGGAATATACTTCATCATTTCATCTATTGTAATCTTATTGTTATCAATGTATGCCACAACTCCATTTATAACTTCTCCTAAGTTGTGAGGTGGTATGTTTGTTGCAACACCAACTGCTATACCTGATGCCCCATTGACTAAAAGATTTGGAAATCTTCCAGGCAACATATCTGGTTCTTTTATTGTATCATCAAAATTTAAGCTCCAATGGACAGTATTTTTTTCTAAATCTCTCAAAAGTTCCATTGCTAATGGCGTAAGTTTTGCTTCGGTGTATCTCATAGCTGCAGCACTATCACCGTCAACAGAACCGAAGTTTCCGTGCCCATCAACAAGTGGTGCTCGTAAACTAAAATCTTGTGACATACGCACCATTGCATCATAAACAGAACTATCACCGTGTGGGTGGTACTTACCCATACAATCACCCACAATACGAGCTGACTTTCTATATTGCTTATCTGGTGTTAGCCCTAATTCCAGCATTGAATAAAGAATGCGTCTTTGAACAGGTTTTAGTCCATCCTCAACTCTTGGCAGAGCTCTATCCATTACAACGTGTTCTGTGTATGGTATCATAGACTCGTGAAGAACCTCATCTATTGTCTTTACAATAACTCCATCTTCATAATCAAACGGTTTGAACCTTAAAGAATTATTTTTTTCTTGTTTTTCTGACATACTATCCTTCTTTTTATTTTCTCTTAAATTTATGTTAAAAGTGTTATCATAAACACTGTCTTCTTCATAATGGTTTTCATTTTCTATTATTTTTTCAGTTGCTTGTTTTACTTCATCACTATGTTCCTTTTTTAAATTATCTACTTCCAAATCTATATCATCTATTTGGTTTTCATCTGATTCTACATTATTTTTCCCCAAGTCATCTGATTCTAAATTGTTTTTCCCAATAGGTGTATTAATTGAATCTTTGTCGATAAAATTCTTTAAATTCTCATCTTTATTTTGATTCAGATTATTTACAACAAGATCATCGATGTTTAATTGATTTTGTAAAACAAAATTTTTATATTCTTGTTCAGAATCTTCGTCAATATTGTCATTTGTTAACAACTCATCATAACACATCTGTCCCGGCAATAATTCTTCACCTTTTAATTCGCCGTCAAATTCATCATCTTTCAAACAACACCTCTACCTTATTTCTTCTAAAAATGTATCTTCTCTATTAAAATTAGCGTGTTCATTTATATAAGATTTTCTAGCTTCTATATTATCTCCCATCCAAGTAGTAACCATTTTTTCTGCTTCAGTTGCATCTTCAATTGTAACTTTAACCAAAGACCTTTTAGCAGGGTCCATAGTTGTTTCCCATAGTTGTTCAGGATTCATTTCCCCTAATCCTTTATATCTCTGAATTTGATAATTTTTACCAAATTTTTTTATTGCATCTGGAAGTTCATAATCAGAATAAACATATTCTACCTGATTACCCTTTTGAATTTTATATAGTGGTGGTAGTCCTATAAATACGTGTCCATCTGTTATTAATTCCTTCATATACCTAAAAAAGAATGTTAACAGAATTGCTCTTATATGTGCACCATCTTGGTCAGCATCTGACAGAATTATAACTTTATTATATCTTAAATTGTTAATATTGAAATCTTCACTAATTCCTGTTTCAAGCGCACTTATTATTGTTCTAATTTCCTCATTTGCCAAAACTTGTTCTAATCTTTTTTTCTCAGCATTTAGAGGTTTTCCTCTTAAAGGTAAAATTGCCTGAAATGTCCTATCTCTACCTTGTTTTGCGCTTCCACCTGCACTATCACCTTCCACAATAAACAATTCTGACAATTCAGACTTTCTACTTGTACAACTTGCAAGCTTACCCACTAAATTATAATTATCTACTGAGTTTTTTGCTCTGGTAAGCTCTTTTGCTCTTTTTGCTGCTTCTCTGCTTTTTGCAGCACCCTTTGCCTTGTTTATAATAATTTCTGCAATTTTCTGATTATCTTTAACTTCAAAGAATTTACTCAGCCCCTTATAAACCATAGCTTCAATCTCTGTCTTTGCTTCTGGATTACCAAGCTTGGTTTTTGTCTGTCCTTCAAACTGAACATTGTTCATTTTAATTGCAAGAATTACTGTTATACCTTCTCTGAAATCTTCACCTATAAAATTTTGTTCTTTATCTTTTAAAAACCCATTATTTCTTGCAAATTCGTTCATAAATTTTGTAAAGCCTGTCCTAAAGCCTGTCTCGTGTGTACCACCTTCTGTGGTTGGTATGTTGTTTACAAAAGAAAAAGAATTCTCAGTATAAGAATCTGTATACTGAATAACACTTTCCATTTTTATAATTTTGCTTTCAGCTGACAAATAAATTGGTTGACTAAAAAGTGTTGTTTTACCTTCATTAATATAAAGAATAAAATCCTTTAAGCCACCTTCATAACAATATGTCTGATCCTGACCAGAATTTTTATCAATTAATTGTATTATTATCCCTTTGTTTAAAAATGCCAACTCTTTAATTCTTCTAGCAATAACATCATAATTAAATTTTATATCTTCAAACACTCTCTTATCTGGAAGAAACTGTACTTTTGTTCCAGATGTCGTTGCAACACCTATTTCTGTTAATGGCGAAATTGGAACACCACTATGAACCTTTCCCTTTTCATCTGCGTAGCTCCTAAACTCCATAAAATATTTTTTCTTGTCCTTACACACTGTAACTTTAAGCCATTCAGATAAAGCATTAGTAACTGATGCACCGACACCGTGCAATCCACCAGAAAATCCATAATTATGTGTATCAAATTTTCCACCTGCGTGAAGCTTTGTAAACACCACTTCCACACCTGATTTTTTTTCAGTTGGATGTATATCAACAGGTATACCCCTTCCATTATCTTCAACAGTGGCAGAGCCATCTTTTTCTAAGGTGATTACAATTTTATTACCAAAACCATTTGAAATTTCATCTATTGCATTGTCGACAATCTCCCAAAGAATGTGATGCAATCCTTTATTACCTGTAGTTCCTATATACATTCCAGGACGCAACCTGACTGCATCTAAGCCGTCTAAAACCACAATATCTTTAGATTCATAATTTGCCATATATCCCTCTTATTAACATTTTAGTATAACAATTTTAAAAAATTATTGTCAAGAAAATAAAAGTCTAAAAACATTTTTATATTTTGCAAAAATTATTATTTATACATAATATTGCATAATTATTCATTATAGCATAAAAATTAAACAAAATCATAAAATAAAAATATGAAAACAATTGTATTAACTGGTGGTGGTACTGCTGGACATATTATGCCCAATATTGCACTTATTCCAGAACTTAAAAAGCACTTTCAAAAAATAATTTATATTGGCAGTAAAAACGGTATGGAAAAACACTTAATATCAAAAATTAAGGGTGTGGAGTTTATAGAAATAAATACAGTAAAATTTATAAGAAAGCTGACACTAAAAAATTTACTTATTCCCTTTAAACTTTTTTCTTTCATATCACAATGTAAAAAGATTTTAAAAGACATAAAACCAGATATAATTTTTTCAAAAGGAGGATTTGTTTCTGTTCCTGTTTGTTTTGCTGGAAAGAAACTTGGAATCCCAATTATAAGTCACGAAAGCGATTTTTCTTTTGGTTTAGCAAATAAATTAATACTTAAAAAATGTACATATATGTTTACAAGTTTTAGAGAATCATGTAAAAACAATAAATGCATCTATACAGGTTCTCCTATAAGACAAGAAATTTTTAATGGAAATAAAGAAAAATGTTTATGTAAATTTGAAAAAAAACAACCAACCATTTTA
The DNA here is from genome assembly GCA_944349805.1 of uncultured Clostridia bacterium. Lineage (GTDB taxonomy): Bacteria > Bacillota > Clostridia > Christensenellales > UBA1242 > Caccopulliclostridium. The sequence goes on along the minus strand of CALVNP010000055.1, from coordinate 58,391 downwards.
ATTTTTGGTGGTAGTTTGGGTTCTAAAAGCATTAATGAAGTTGTTTACAAAAGTATAGACAAATTAAAAGACTTTAACATTGTTCATATAGTTGGGAAAAACAATTCTAAAAAAATAAACAAATCAAATTATTTTCAGCTTGAGTTTGCAGAAAACATTTGGGATTACTTTGCCTTATGCGATTATGTAATATCAAGAGCAGGTGCAAATTCAATATTTGAAATTTTAGCTTTAAAAAAACCAATGCTTTTGATACCATTAAGCAAAGCACAATCAAGGGGCGACCAAATTGAAAATGCTGACGCCTTTAAAAAATATGGATATGCAAGTGTTTTATATGAAGAGAATTTATCACCACTTTCCCTTGTCAATTCAATTATTAAATTAAAACAAAACAAAGATGAATATCTTAAGAATATGGAAAACATAACAACAGCTTCTTCAAACAAAATAATTATTGACAAAATAATAGAACTTGCAAAAACAAGTTCTAAATGAAACTTAAAAATTTTTCAGCATTCGGTAGTCCAAATCCTTCAATATTTTTGTTATATGTTATTCCGTTAGCACTGTATATTAATGCTCTTTTTATTTGGTCTGGTCTAAGTGTTTTGTTCTTTTCAAAAGCTAAGGCGCATAATCCTGCAATCATAGGCGTTGCGACACTTGTTCCACTAAGTTTTGTATAACCATATTCATTAGAACAAGAATTGATATCAACTGATGGTGCAACAATATCAGGTTTATACCTATTTAAAGCAGGTCCTCTAGATGAAAATTTTGCTATTTCATAAAACTCTTCCTTAAACTCATCATCAAATCTATTGTCATTCATACCACCAACTGTTATTATTTTAGGACTAACACCAGGACTTTTTATTGTTTGATAATCTGGCCCACTATTACCTGCAGCAGAAACAACAACAATACCATTTTTCCAAAGAGTTTCAGCTCCTTTCATTATTGGGTCATTAAATCCTAAAGGGTCACTCCCAAAACTCATACAAACAACTTTAATGTCATACTTTTTATAGTTGTCATAAATCCATTGCATACCCTCTAAAATTTTTGTGGCATTTGCTTCCCCATTTTTATCAAGTGCTTTAATTGAAATAATGTTTGAATTTGGAGCAATTCCTTTATACCTTCCTGCTGAAATGAGTCCATTTCCAGAACCGACTCCAGCAACAAAAGTTCCGTGTCCATTGTCATCATAAGGTGTTGGTTTGTTGTTGATTAAATCAACAAATTTTATAATCCTATTTCTAACTAATTTAAAGTCAGGATGAGGAGATATTCCCGTATCAATGTATGCAATTGAAATATTGTTTCCACCGTCAAAGCTGTTTAATTTTAAAACCTTTCTTGAAATATGCATCAACGCTTCAACTTTACTTTGACTTGAAATAAATTGTACATAGTTTTTGGTAGATAGTTTATTTAAAAGTCTTATTGGGGTTTTAATACTTACGGCATTAATGAAAGGAAATTCTTTTTCAATTTTGTATCCCGCTTCACGAATTTTATTTAAAGCAAATTGATAATTTGAAAGATATATTAAACAATCAATATTTCTTTCTATATCTTCAAGAGCAATAATTTTTTTTAGTTCACAATCAATTTTTTTATTTATCATTTGCCACCCACAATTTTTACTTAATTTTTTCTAAAAGAGTGTTTATGTTAAAAAGTTGTTCTGTTGAAAGCATTGGTGCCATACTGTCAACCAAGCTCTTAAGATTTTCGTAATTAAAAGTACCATTACTTTTTTGATTTTCAACTTCTTTCAAAAAAGTTTTTAACAATTCATCTTCTGGTAAATCTTTATATTTTTCATAAGTGTTTCTTATATTTTTTTCGTCAAAGATTGCATCTTGTTCAATCTTATCTTGTTCAATCTTTTCATTACCAAATTCTGACAAACTTTTCACAAATATTCTCCTTTATTGAACTAATCTATTATATGCTTGCATATAAATTAATGTACATATAAGGAAATTTATGTTTAGTAAAAATAATATTGACAATAATCAAAACAATGTGTTTAATTACTATCCAGACGATAGTAGTTTTTATAAAAATAACAACCAACAATCGCAACAAAGTGGTTTAAATTTTGAAACCTTGATTTCTATTTTAAATAATAACTCTTCCCCTATTGAAATAATAAAAAATTTATCATCTAATAATCCACAATTAACACAAATAATGAGCATTATGAATTTAATGCAACCAACACAAAAAAAAGTAAAAAAAACAACCACTAAAATAAGTGATTGTAAATATGTAAGTGTTAAAGATTATTATAGTTCTAAGAAAGAAGATTCTTAACACAAATTAAATTTTCAAATACCACAGCATCTTCAAAACTCTTCAAATTAAGCCCTGTCAACTTTTTAATTTTATCTAGTCTATATAAAAGTGTATTTCTATGCATAAAACTTGCTTTTGATGTTTGCAAAACATTTAAATTGTTTTTAAAAAAATGTTCTACAGTACTCATTAATTCTTCATCTTTAAACAAAGCTTTTATATTTTCATTCTGCAAAATAGAAAAGTAAACATCTCGATTATTGAAACAATTTAAAATATGTTCAGTTGAAAAAAGTCCTCTAACCTCGCCTTCAAAATCTTTAAAAACAATATCACAAGAATATTCCTTTTTCTTTTTCATATTTTATCCCTTTAAACAATTGACCCATTTGAAAAGTGTATAATTCTGGTTGAAAGCTGTTCAGCTATTTTTTGAGAAGTTGTTGCAACCAAAAGTGTCAACTTTTTATCATAAAATTTATCCTTTATAATGGAAATAATTTTTTCATTTTCTTCGTCGGTTAAATTATCAAAAATATTGTCAATCATCAACAAATCAAGATTTCTAAAAGATAACCTTACGATAGATATTAAATATTTTTCAAAAAGTGTCAAATCTTTAATTTTAGTATCTTTTAATGTTTCAATGTTAAAATTAATTAATGCTTCATTAATTTTGTTCTCTAATTCGGCTTCGTTGAGCTTTTGATATTTTAGTATATATTTAAAATTTTCATATAGAGTTTTCTTATCAAAAAAAACAGGACTAGCAGGAATATAACCAGCATTAAGGTCAAACTTATAGTTTAATTTTTTTATTGGTATGTCCTTTATATAAACTTCCCCTTTAGATGGTTTTTCCAACTTAGCCAATATTCTCAGAAAACTTGTTTTACCACTATGTTCTTCGCCCAAAAGTGCCACTTTTTCTCCATCGTCTATCTTTACATTAATATCATATAGCGCAAAATACTCTCTTATATACTTTAAATATAAGTTTTTTACTAAAATCATATTTACCTCTTCGGTTTAAAGTATATCATTTTGAAGAACCAAATTGCAATTATTTTATTGTCTTTTTCACACTAATTTTGAATTCGCTTGATATTGCATTTTGTTCCTTAAAGGCATTTTCACTCACTTTTCCAGCAACAGCTTTAAAAGTAAATGTTACATCTTGATTGGAATTTAAAATAAAAGTTTTATTTTTAAAACTGTTAAATGTTTCAAAATTTATATTGTAATCTGTTTGAGTATTTATAAGATTTGTCAGAGAAACATATTCGTAACTTTTAGAAATATAAAGTTTAAATGGTTCATTGTTTTCAAGCGACAAGTTAAAATCTAAATTGTCAGTATCGACCTTTAATAGTATATCTACATACAAATCTTTTAATGAACTATCGTTTAATTTATTAACTGAAATTGTATAATTTTCAGAACCAGCAGTAGTTAAATTTTTAAAATAAACTGCTTGCAATGTATTGTCAGTATAACAAGACGATAATATTAAAACATTACATATTAACAATATTATAATTAATTTTTTAATCATATAGTAAGTTTTGACAAAATTTTATATTTCAAACATTACTCAATTAGTTCTTTAATAGCTTTTACTCTATCTTTACTCGAAAAAATATAGCTCCCACTTACTAATATGTTTGCCCCATTGTCCTTTAAAAGCTTAGCATTATCTGGATTAATTCCCCCATCAACTTCTATTTGAATATTGCGATTCCCTATTAATTTTTTCAATTCTTGCAATCTAGAAATACCATTGTCCATAAATTTTTGTCCACTTTTTCCAGGTTCGACAGTCATTAAAAGAATGATATTACAATATTTTAAAAATGGCTTTAACAATGAAATTTCAGTCTCTGGATTTAAACTTAAACCAACTAATGTTTTATTGGCATTTATTGTTCTTAATGCTTTTATAAGGTCTTTTTTATTATCAAATGCTTCATAATGAATTGTAACAACATTTGCCCCAGCATTTATATATTTTAAAACATCAGGCTTTTTAATCATTAAATGGACATCTAACATCATTATAGTATGTTCATTTATTTTTTTTACAAATGTTTCATCAAAATTAGTCTTGCCGACAAAATTTTTATTCATAACATCAATGTGTAAAAAATGAGCATAGCCTTTTATTTCGTTTATATATTCTAAAAGTTCATCATAAGATTTGGCAGGGTCAGTAGATGGTGCTATTTTAATCATATTTTCTTTCCCATTCCTTTTTTAAATTTTCATAAATTATTTTGTATCTGTTGTATCTACCTAAATCAATTTCGCCATTTTTTACGGCAGTTTTAACACAACAATTTGTTTCGTTTATATGATTACAAGACCTGAATTTACAACCAGATATGTATTTGATAAAATCTGGATAGTATTTATCAAGCTCTTCATAATTAATTGTGAGATACTTTTCATCAAGAGAATTAAACCCTGATGTATCGGCAATAAAACTATTATCATCAATTTCATACAACTGCGTATGTCTTGTTGTATTCCTACCCCTTTCAATTTTTGAAATATCTCCAACTTCCAAACATAAATCAGGTAAAATTGCATTAGTCAATGAAGATTTTCCAACAGCAGATTGACCAGCAAAAGCAGAGACTTTTCCTTTTAAAATTTTTAACAATTCATCTATATTTTTGTGAGCAGAAATATTTATAATATTTACAACATTTTTATAGGCAGAAGTAAAATCATCAACAAAAGATTCTTGTACAATATCGTTTTTATTTATGCATAATATTGGTTCGATATTGTTCGTAAAAGCAAACAAAATCAATTTATCAACCAAAAGCAAATCAGGTTTTGGAATAGGAGCAACAACAATTAAAAGTTGATCAATATTAGCAATCGGAGGTCTTATAAGTAAAGAACTTCTTTTTTCAATACTCAAAACTTGATTTTGAAATTCATCAAAACATACATAGTCACCAACATACAAGCCCATCGTTTTTAAATTTTTTTTAGATGCACAAACATAAGTGAGATTATCACTTTTAACCCAAAATTTATCAGCAAGTTTTTTTATAACAATTCCCTTTTTCATTATTACCTTTTATATATTGTATATATATTATTAGCATAATACTATATTTTGTGTACTACGCAAATTTTCTTCCATTTAAAAAAGCTTTCGCATTCATTCTTTTCCCATTAGGTGCTTGAATTTCTAAAATTTCAACAGCTCCATTTAAACACTTAATAACAAGTCCTTCTTTACTGTTTGCACACACAACTTCCCCACTTAAAAGTTTAGTTAAATTTTCCCTTTTACAAGCTTTATAAACTTTAAATTTTTCTCCATCTCTTACAAAATACGCAGTTGGGTTTTTGTAATATGCCCTTACCTTATTTACAATTGTCTCTGCATCTTCATTAAAGTTTATTTCTGCATCTTCCTTTTTTATCAGCTTAGTAAAAGTTGCATACTCGGATTTTTGTGGTACAAAATGTGCTTTATTTTCTTCTATCAATCTTAGCGCTTCAACTAAAAGTTCTCCACCCAGCGTACCCATTTTTTCAAATAGTGTTTCTGCATTGTCATCATCTTCAATACATATACCTTTTTGCAAAATAATATCGCCAGAATCAACCTCGTATTCCATCTTCATTATTGTAATTCCCGTTTCTTTATCTCCATTTAATAATGCAGTTTGAATCGGAGTTGCCCCTCTATATTTGGGCAACAGGGAACCGTGAACATTAATTGGCAATGCAATATCTAATATTTCCTGACTTAAAATTTGACCATACGATGCAACAACAATAATATCAGGTTTTAAAGATTTTAATGTCTCAACTCCATCAACCCTAATTTTATTAAATTGAAAAACAGGTATGTTGTTGCTTATTGCATAGTTTTTAATTTCCGAAGGCATAGTTTTATTCCCTCTTCCACTAGGCTTGTCTGGTTGACACACAACTGCTATAACTTCATAATTAGCATTTAATAATGCTTTTAAACATTGAAGGGAAAAATTTGAACTCCCTAAAAAAACAATTTTCATTATTCCTTATATCCTTTTTCAATTTTATCAACAAATAAGATTCCATTCAAATGATCTGTTTCGTGACAAATACATCTTGCTAGATAACCTTCACCTGTTATTTCAATATCGTACCCAAACCTGTCTTTTGCCTTAACTGTAACTTTATGTGGTCTTTTTACGTACTCTTGAACACCACCGACACTTAAACACCCTTCTTTTGCAATTTCTTCACCTTCTTCTTGTACAATTTCAGGATTTATCAATTCAAAATACATATTATTAATTTCCATAACGATAGCTCGTTTTAGCACACCAACTTGAACAGCAGCTAAGCCAGCCCCATCATTCTTATACATAGTCTCTCTCATATCATCTAGAAGCTCCCAAAGACCTTCATCAAAATTTTTTACGGGTTTTGAAACCTTTCTTAAAATTTCATCTCCTATTTTAATCACATTTCTTGTCGCCATATACAACACTCCTAACTTAAATTTTGTGGGTCAATTTCAACAAAAATGCTTACTTTTGCACACTTTTCACTATCAGTAATAGCATAAATCTTCTTCATTATATCACCTTCTATACTTTTTGTAAATCTCATTAAAATTTGATATCTAATTTTATTTTTAATTCGCCCAACAGGTGATTTCATCGCATTAAAATAATAGAAACTTTCTTTATTACTATTGTAAATATCTGCTAGTTCATTATATATTTTCCTTATAACATTTTTAGTCAAATCTTCATTTTCACTACTTACTAATATTCTTACAATAGTTGTAAATGGTGGAAATTTTGTAGTTTCTCTTAAATTAATTTCTTTTTCATAAAAAGCTTTGTAATTATAATTTGAAGCAAACTTATATACGTAATGTTTAGGATTATATGTTTGCAATATAACCTTCCCTTCTAAATCCTTTCTACCAGCTCGCCCACTTACCTGTGTTATAAGAGCAAAAGCTCTTTCTGGACTTCTATAATCAGATTGATACAAACTTTGGTCAGCATCTATAATTCCAACAAGTGTAACATCTGGGAAATCGTGACCCTTTGCTATCATTTGTGTTCCAACCAAAATTCCAGGATGTGATGATGAAAATTCCTCCAAAATTTTTTGATGAGCATTTTTATTTTTTGTTGTATCGTTATCCATTCTTAAAATATTTACACTTGGAAACATACTCCTTAATTCATCTACAACTTTTTGTGTACCAATTGCTCCTTGCTTTATTTCAGAACTACCACATTGAGGACATTTTGTCAATGCCTTAAATCGTTTACCACAATAATGACACTTTAACCTATCTTCATACTTATGGTACACAAGAGAAACATCACAATCTGAACATTTTGCAACATAACCACAATTTCTACACATCATAAATGATGCATAACCTCTACGATTCAAAAACAACATTGCTTGTTTTTTTTCATTTATACAATCATAAAGTTCGTTTTTTAATACATTGGAAAAAATACCCATATTCCCATTTCGTATTTCACTTAACATATCCACAATTTGAATTTTGGGCATTTCTTTTCCGTTTGCTCTTGTTGGCAATTCCAGAAGTTTATAATTGCCTTTCTCAGCTTGATAATAGGAATTAATACTAGGTGTTGCACTTCCCAAAATTAACGGGCAATTATTGTATTTAGCTCTAAAATCTGCAATTTCCTGAGTTTTATATCTTGGATTTGATTCACTACTGTATGAAGAGTCGTGTTCTTCATCAATTATTATTACGCCCACATTTTCTATTGGAGCAAATATTGCAGATCTTGCACCAACCACAACCCTTGCTTTTCCACTCCTAACTCTTCGCCATTCATCAAATCTTTCTCCAGCTGAAAGTCCACTATGTAATAAAGCAACATTTTCTCCGAATCTGCTTTTAAAATTGTGCATTATTTGTGGAGTTAAAGATATTTCAGGAACAAGCATAATTGCAGATTTATTTAATTTTAAAACATTTTCAATGATAGTCATATAAACTTCTGTTTTACCACTGCCCGTCACCCCGTGCAATAGATATTTTTCATATTTGTTTAATATTATGTTATCAATTGCTCTTTCTTGTTCTTTTGTATGTTTTAAAATTGTTTGTTTTTCACCCACATAATCTGGAGACCTTTCAACTTCTTCCTTTGTTTCAAGAATATATTTTAAACTAATAAACTTTTTAACATTATTTGACCCAAACTTATTGTTAAGTATTGAAATCTCTGTTTTCCCTGATTTAGTTAAAAATGATAAAAGCTCAATTTGTCGTTTTGCATTTTTAGGCAGTTTGTTTATGATATTTTCCAAATTATTACCTAAATTCAGTTCGCAGTATGTTTTTATGATAGGTCTTACTTTACTTCCCCTCATTTCAGATGGTATAAATAATCTAAGTGTGTCTGCTAACCTTAAATTATATTTTTCAACCATATAATCTTTTAATGTCAACATTTCTGGAATAATTGCTACAAAATCGTCTAACACTTTTATAATTGGTTTAAGCTTGTTTAAACTTAATTCTGTTTGATTTTTTATTTTTATAACATACCCTTCTATTTTTCTATTACCAAAAGGCACAAGAACCCTTGTGCCTTCCTTTATGTTTAGATTGTCAGGTATTATGTAATCAAATACCTTATCTGTTTCTGAATTTAATAAATCAACTATAACCTCTGCGTACAAATTTTAGCTCCCAACATTATTTAGTATTGTATTTAAATTTTGTTCATCTGACAAAAGTTTACCTGCACCTAATATTGTTGCATTTTCAGGGCTATCTGATACCGTACAAGGCATTTTTATTACCTTTGATATGTACTCTGACAAACCAACAAGTTTTGCGCCACCACCTATTAAAATTAAGCCATTTTGAGCTATATCAGAAGAAATTTCAGGGGGACATAAATTTAAAGTCGTTTCAATTAACTTTAAAAAATTATCTACATATTCTGCAACTTTATCTCTTATATCTTTTGAGAATATAATTACATTTTCTGGCATTTTGGAAGTTAAATTGTTTCCTGAAATTTCAATATTTAAAGTGTCATTTTCAAACAAACTACCAATTTCTTCTTTGACTTTTTCAGCTGATGCTACTCCTATCAACACTTTACTTCTATCTGCTATTGCACTTGCAATTGAAATATCAAGAGCCCTACCACCAACTGCAAGTGTGCCTCCTTTTAAAATAGAGTTCAAATTAATGACAGCAACATCAGTAACTCCACCACCTAATGATGCAATAAATGTTGTTTCTTCACCTTTTATATTTTTCCCCGACCCAATAGCGCCAGCAATCACTGAAGGCAACAAATTTACTTCATCAATTCCTGCCATAAAGCAAGCTTTTCTATATGCTTCCTTAGCTTCATCAGTTATACCACAAGGAATTGTTACAAGCGCCTTTATTTTGCTAAATTTTGAAATATTTAATTTATCTAAGAAATGTTTTAAAAGTGAACTTAAATACTCTTTACTCTTTACTTCTCCTTCTGAAATTGGTGTAAATATGACGATATTTTCAGAAGTTTTACCTTGCAGTTTTTTTGCTTCATTACCATACGCAATAATTTTATAATTAGAGTTTGAACCACTTACAGCAATTAAATTTGGTTCTTTGAGTACAATACCAAAATTTTTTTTGAAAATAGAAATATAGGAATTTCCCATATCAATTGCTAAGATGGTTTTCATTTTTCCTCCTAATCTAAAGTTATGTTTACACTATTTGTAACATTGTTTCTGGTATAAGTAACTTCAACAGTCTCTCCGACATTTGAATATAATTTTGCATAAATTAAATCATTTCTACTATCAATTTCAAAAATCTTACCATCTGCACATTTAACAGACTTAATAACATCTCCAACCGTCAATTTATTATATGAACAAGATGAAGAGTCCACACTTACAACCTTTACCCCAGATTCTGTGAATGTTGTAATTCCACTTTGTTTTGCTTCAATGCTGTCATACCCTGAGATACCAAAACTTGAAGTTTGATAATTACCGTCAACAACTCTATCTATTACAAGCATTATAGGATAAATTGGAACTGCGAAAAATAAACTATTTGCATCATTTCCATTACTATCTGAAACTCCTAATGTGTTCAAACCTATTAAATTCCCTTGCATATCAAATAATGGCCCACCACTATTACCATTACTTATTGGAGCAGAGTGTTGTATTAAATCTTCATAAACATTTCCACTATTTGTTGCGTATCTATATTCCGTACTACTGATATAACCAAGTGATGCAGTGTTTTGCAAACTAAAATCTATTGGAGTACCCAATGTTATTACTTCTTCTAAAACGATTAATCTATTGTATGTGTCTACCCACCTATCAGCCATTTTTACAAATGGTATATCAAAATAATCGCATCTAATAATTGCAAGATCTAATTGCTGATTATACCATAAAATATCAGCATCATAACCAACTTCGCCATTATTTAAATACACTTTTAATGAATACATAGTTGGCGATGCAACAGTATAACTTATTACGTGATAATTGGTTGCAATATACCCACCTGAATGTACTGCTATACCACTACCAAAGCTAATAGAATTTCCAGACTTGTCAACATTGAATACAGTTACAGTTGCATCTAAATACTCATTTATAATATCGGATGGGGTTGCTCCTGTTTCAACTACCAAAGGTTCTGTATTGGTTATAGTTTTTCCACCACCAAAATCAAAAGTAAGAGAACAACCTGCAAGAGAAATTATGCTAAATAAGAACACAAAACTTAATAAAAATACTTTATTTTTCATAAATCCTCCCTAAATTATTTCTAAATACTTTTTAAATACTTTTTTAAATGTTGAACCTAATTTCATTCCCTCCATAATTTCAAAATCAGCATTTCCTTTTACTACTGTTTTCAAAATTACTGAATCGCCTAAAATGTCACAACAAATATCAGTTACATTACCTCTTTTAGACTTATCAAGCTGATCAGCAAGCTTTATAATAACACCCATTTTCTTTACAGCTTCAATATCTTCTTCTGTTAATATATCCTTATATTTTATCCAATCTGATAAATTTAAATTATCTGGATTTTGACAAACACAAGTAAACGCCGCCAGCAAAACATCTTTATGAGAAACTCCATTAAGTGCAGAATTTAATATCACATTAAAACCATATTTTTCGTGATTATCAAAACATATTCTTTTACCACAATCGTACATTGATGCTGCAATTCTTAATGCTTTTACATACACTCTTGGAAGTTTGTGTATAACTTTCAATTGCTTGAACAGAATTATTGCTAAATTATAAACATGGGCAGAGTTAGAATACTTAATATCACTAAAAGTTCTGATATTTTCTAAGCTGTATCCCAACATATCACTAAAAGGTTTATCGTTAGCTTCAACAGCTATATAACTATATATTAAACCTTCACGCAATCTATCACCTGCAATGGTTAATTGTTCAACACTTAAAAAATCTATAATTGCTTTCACAATGCAAAAACCACAAAGCAAAGAATCCACACTGTCTTCAGAAATGCCTTTTAACCTTTTTGTCTTATCTAAACCCAAATCCTTAACAACTCCAAATACTTTTTCAAATACAGAAGTATCTAAGATATAATTGTTTTCTATTTCAAGTGAATAATGTGTACTTTTTCTAGCAAGCTTTCCGAGTGTTGCAAAAAGTTCTCCTGCACCAACAAATGATGTTTCTGGTTCTATATTTGAAAGAATATCCTTTTTATCAAGCTCTTTTTTTACATAAGCTAAAATTTTGGATACAGCTTCTCTTGATGTAGGTTCAACATCTACTATACAGCTCAAATTTTGAGACCCAAAAGGTAAAGAAAGTGAAAAATTGATATTCCTTCTATTATATGAGATTAAATTTGTTTCATTTTGTCCAACATTGACTATCAATCCTTTTGGTACATCAATTGAGTTAATAACACCAGAATAAATCATTTTCGTCTCATCTTCTGATTGCATAATTAAAAAATTAAATCCTGTGTTATTGTAAATTTCTTCAAAATAACTCTTTTGATTTTTTGACGATAATATAAAACTTGAAGCAATTGAAGTTATTTTTGTAATTTCATTATTATCACATATTTTTCTAAACATTTTAAGGACATTTAAGCTATCTTTAACTTTATTAGCTTTAATCATTCCGTTTGATAATATATCTTCATTGAGTTTTATACTTTCTGATATGTCTTCAAAAACATTAAAGTAAGTGCCTTCCAACTCTAAAAGAACTAACCTATGAATACTTTCACTTATATATACTAAACCTAATTTTTCCAAATCTTCACACCCTTAATAATTAATCTTAATTGCACTAACAGGACAAGTTGCTTCGCAAGAACCACATCTAATACATTTAGACTCATCAATTTCAGCTTTACCATCTTCTCCAAAACTTATTGCTCCAACAGGACAAATACCAACGCAAGAGCCACAACTTATACATTTATTTTTATCTACTGGCATATTTTTCTCCTTATAAACACCTAATGATAACACACATTCGCAATTTTGTAAACTAATTATTTATTTTATTTTTTTTAAAAAGTTTTACAATTTCAATGAGAGAAATAAGCAATAAAAACACCCCAAAAGCAATTTTTAATATTTTTTCATCAATATAGATTGCAATGTACGAACCAACAAAGCTAAATGGCAGACTAATCAAAATTATTGGTATTACCTTTTTAAACTCAACAAGCCCATTTTTAAAATGTATAACCAAAGCAAATATGCACATAAGTAAAAATGAAAACAAATTAAATGCTTGTGCCGTCTTTTGACTAAAACTTAAAAATATAGTCAATAATGGAATTAGCACAGTACCCCCACCCATTCCCATACCACCTAAAATTCCTGACAAAAAACCAAATAAAATTAAGATTATAACCATTAACACCTCTATTCCCCATTATATTAGAATTTTAATACCAGCTGACAGCATAACGAATATAAAAATTATTCTTACAACCTTGTTATTTAATCTCTTTAATAATAAAGCTCCCAATATGCCTCCTACTAAAACACCAATGCTTGTATATAAAACGTCAATATAATTAATTTTAGTGTTTAAAGCATATGTTATCGCACTTATTAAACTCAACGGAAAAATTATCAACATTGCTGTTGCGTGTGATTTTTTGTTATCTATATTCAAAATCTCTTCAAGCAATGGAACGGTCACCATTCCTCCCCCACCACCAAAAAATCCATTTATTAATCCTATAAACACACTAGAAAGGACTAATATAATCCAATAAACAACCTTACTTTTAATTTTCACAAAAATATTATTGTTTATTTTTGAAAAAATATTTGATTTTAAGCGTTATTTGTTATATACTATCCAAGTTAAATTTTAATTGCAGGTGAAAAATGAACAAAACTAAAAACTTTATTATAACATTTTGCTTATTGGTGCTAGCTATCGCATTTATTTTTCCAAATTATAATGTTGCACAAGCACTAAGCAAAACAACTTTTGAAAATATTGAATTAACAAATGGAGATTTTAATTCATCTCCTAATACATCTACATTAGATTCCAATCCAACAGGTTGGAGCTTAATTAAAACAACAAGCACTGTTAAAAGTGGAATTATTAATGTAAATGATAGTAAGTTTAAATCGAACTACTCATCATACTTTTTGTATGCTGACGAAAACCCTGAAAAGATGAATGTTGATTATGATGACAAGGTGTTAATGATAAATGCTAGAACATCATCAACTGGATCAGAGCTCCCTTCTGTACAAGGATATAAAAGTCAGAGTATTGAGTTGAAACCATATTCTTTTTATACATTCAGCATTCATACTAAAACTATGAATAATGCAAAGGCATCAATATATTTAACAGGCTTAGATGAAAGCATACAAAATGTAAGCTTTGAAAGTTATGAAGCTACGGAATGGACGGAATATGAATTCTTTCTATCAACGGGGACAAATGAAGAAACAGTAAATATTGAGCTTTGGTTAGGTAAAAAGGAGAACACAACTTCTTCTGGTGTCGTTTTCTTCGATAATGTTACAGTAGAAAGACATACACAGGCAAATTATCAAACAAATTTAAAAAATGCAAGTTTAAGTACAGAATCTAATTCTTATGTTTATAGTGAAGCAAACATTGAAATCAACTATGTTGAAAATATAAATTCAACATTGACATATAAAGATGCAAATCTTGATTTCGAAAAAGGGACATTGACAAATTGGGAAATAACAAACAATGAATTTCCTGAAAATGCAATCGCAGATGTTTTCAATACAAATCAAAACTTTGAATTGGGAACAGACAACACAGCAAATAATAATTATGCTTTGGTGCTATCAACTGAAAATGCAGGATTCTTTGGTTATAAATCACCAAAAATTGAAATGCCAATGCACGCAATTTATAAGATATCTGTAAATGCAAAAGTGGATAATTTGACAGGCAGTGCGTACATCATTTTAAAAGAAAATAATGATGTAAATGAATTTTATGATAGTGAAAATCCTTATACGGATTACACTCCAATCGAAGAAGAAATTGTTATAACAACAAATGAAACTGACGAGTTTAAAAACAATTATACAACCTATTCCTTCTATATTTATGGAAACTCTCTCTACCCTACATCATTCAATTTAGAATTATGGTTGGGTCAAAGCGATGACTTAACAAAAGGTACAGTTGTTTTTGATACTATAAGAATAGAAAGTATAAGCGCTGAAGATTATAACAATGTATCGTCTTCAACAAGCAACAATAAAATAGAGTTAACATCTTTCGAGTCTGAATTGACATTTACAAATGGTACATTTAATAACTTAAATAATCAATCTCAAAATTTAGAATACCCTATACACGCATCAGATTGGACAGCTGACATATCAGAAGAAAATTCTTCAGTTTGGGGAATAATAAATACTTATTATGAATTGTATGACCAAATTAAAGATGAATACTTAGGTGGAAGAGCAAATCCTGAAAATCCTAAATATCAAGGCATAAATATTCCAACAACTGATACAAACAACATTTTGATGATGTGGAATAAGGGAGAAAGTTATCAATCCTTAATTAGCCCTAGTTTTACAGTTTCTGCTGATAGTTATTATAAACTAACATTTAACTTTAAAACAATTTCAGATAATATTGATGATGAAAATATTTTAAATGTCTATGTTCTAGCTGATGATGATACAATACTATATGAAAAATTGGGTATTAATTCAAATAATGTTGCAGATAAAAATTGGTCAACTTTTGAAATAATTTTTAGAACCAGTCAAGCTTCAAAAAATTTGAAGGTAAAATTAGAACTTGGGACAGAAAACAATACAGTTTCTGGAATAGCTTATTTTGATAATTTTGAATTAAACTCAGTTGAATATACAAACGAAGAATATGAATCTCTTGTATATAATGCAAATATTGTAGACTTTACAAATGCTGGTTTTAATTTAAAAGCAAGTACAGAAGAATATGGAGTTTATGCTCCACTCACCTACACAGGCACACTTGAAAATGGTTCTAACCAATCATCTGGTGACCCTATTGCATTTGGTGGAATTGTAGATTCAGAAAATAACTTGTTGAGTGTTGTACCTAATGAAAATAATACAAGCATTATTAAAAATGTGATGTACTTAAAGACAAATGGAATTGCAACTTATTCAATGAAAGCTAATGATTCAATTTCATTAACACAAGGTTCCTATTATAAATTTACAGTTTATGTAAAAACAAATCTCCCCGAAAACAATAGCGATGACAATAAATACGGTGCTGAATTCTCGTTAGAAGGTCTTGATGGTGCAATAATTGATGAAATTACAAATAATGTATATACACAATACACAATTTATGTTAAAGCTTTAAAAGACCTCGATGTAAATGTAAGATTTGCTATTTCATCTGACTCAATCAGCAACACAGGTTCTGCAGTATTTGATAGTTTTGCGTATGAAACAGTTAGTGAAGAAATTTATAATACAGAAAAGCAAAATCCAATAGGTACTGCATTATTCGTAGAAACGGAACAAGATGATGATACCACTGATAATGACAACACAGAAACACCATCTAATAACAATGCTATGATTTGGTATTTAATTCCTTCAATTCTATTTGCTATTGCATTGATTTTAGCTCTTGTTGCATATGCAATGAAGAAAGTAAAAATTAAAAAACCTGATTCTAAGAAAAAAGGCAATTATGACCGTGAACAAACACTTTATAGAGATGCAATTAAAAAAGAAGCAGAAGACAGAAGAGATGCTTACATTAAAGAATTAAAACAAAGCTTAAAAGAAATTGAAGAAGAAATACAAACACTTGAAAATGAAAATAAAGAAAGAATTGCAAATCAAAGAAAAGAACACGGAAAGAATATAACTAAGGAAGATGAAAAAGCATTTAAGCTATATGCCAATAAACATACAAAACTTTTAAATAGATTGGACAGCATAAAGATAGAAATAGAAAATGCCAACTCTCCTGAGTTCTTAATAAAAGAAATTAAAAAGATTAAACAAGGTAAATAAATAAAAGCACTTTACAAAGTAAAGTGCTTTTTTAATTGTTTATACACAACTCTTCTGCTTTTTTATCGGTTTTATTGATTAAATCAAGCTTCTTTTTCTTATAAAATTTATTTTCTTTTTTCATAACATCATTTAATGTTGAAACTACAAAATCAATGTTATTCTCATTTATGATAGTATCATTAATTGAATGTATTTGATTATATAATGATTTATTGTTTTTCTGCTCAACTGAAAGCAAACATACATGATTACTTTTTCTAAAAGCAATATGATCACTCATACTAAGTAGACTACTTTTAATAGATTTAAACTTATATTTTTCTTGTTTTGATTCTTTTATGCTTTTAATAATTTCAGTTTCCTTTTCCCCACAATAATATAAATTAAATTGGTCGCCATTACCTATGCAATCAAGATTTATAACTGTTTGACACCTTAAAGATTTCTTATGTTTTCTAGAGTAATATAATGCACCTAAAAGTCCCTTTTCTTCATTGTCAGTTAAAACAAAACAAATTTTGCTTTTAAATTCATCAGATTTATATTTTTCCATTAAATTTAAAATACCTAAAATTCCGCTTGAATTATCATTATAATTTTTTTTATTAGCATTTCCTAAAAACCCTAAACTATATCCAACAAGTCCTCCACAAATTAAATAATTAATTGTTGGAAATACTATATTAACAAAATTAATTGATAAATTAAAAAAAAGGAAAACTTGTGTGAGTAAAAAATTAAACCCTAAAAACAATAATGGTAAAGATATTAAACTATGAAACAACATATGCTTTACAAAAAATTTGGGAAGCCTTGGTGGTGTATCATAATGTGCTGTGACAACAAATTCAGCTTTTTTAGGATTACCTATTATAATATTTTTTGCCAACAAACCACTTTCAATATTACATTTATAATCTAGACTTTTTGCAACAGAACAAACATAGTTTCTAAATCTTTTTTTGTTTTTAGGATGCATACGCTCACCGTACACATCACAAATTTCCTTTTTGTATTTCATAACTAAATGATAACATAATATCTAAAATTATACAATACCCAAATAAACATCTACCCTATAATTTCTATGTTATTTTCAGAAAATACATTTACGTGATTAACTGAAATTTCGTAGGCAGTTCTTGTTTCAATTGTTCCATCATCTAGTTTTTTTTGATATTCCCTACTTTGTATTCTTCCAACAATTTCTATTTTAGAACCAATTTGAGCATCTTTAATAAACCTTGCATTTCTTCCCCACGCTATACAAGGTAGATAATCAGATTTATTATAAGCCCTATTTACAGCTATTAAAACATCACAAATTTCTCTTTTAAATGGTGTTGTTCTAAAAATTGGTGGTTTACAAACAAATCCACTTATCTCTATGACATTCGGATTATCTTGTTCGCATTCATCAATTATTTCCCTAACAAAAACACTTAATATAAGCTTACTTTTTTCATCTTCTAATTTGTTATAACTTCTTAACTGTCCTTTCAATGATACCTTTTTACCAATTTCAAAATAATTCAACATCTTTTCCGACACAGTCACAGGCAATATGTCTATATGTTCGGACAATCTAGGTACAGATATTTTGACCTCATAGAAAGCTTCTCCAAATGTTTCGTGACTAAAAACAGGCTTTTCCTTTACAATACCACTTAATTGAACTTTGTTGTTATTCATTAGTTCATAATTCATATATTTTTCTCCTTTTATACTTTTTGTTTTTGGATTCCATTTCTATCAATATTGTAGTTATCTTTATAGATTAAATCTCCAATTGATGTCACCTTATATCCCTGTTTTTGTAATCTGTCTAAAACCATTGGCAATGCATCTAAAATATGGTCGGAATTGTTATGACATAAAATGATTGAACCATTTTTAACATTGTTTAGAATTCGCATTGTAATTTGGTCAGCTGAAAGCCCTTTCCAATCTAAAGAATCCACATCCCATTGAATTGTTTGCATTCCTAATTTTGTAACTGTATCTAACACTGTGTTGTTGTATGCACCATAAGGAGCCCTAAAAAGTTTTACATCTTTCCCTGTAATATTTTTTATTAAAGTGTTACAGCCATCTAATTCTGCTTCCAATTTTTCACTGCTTACGGTTGTTAAATCTGGATGTGTACTTGAATGGTTCCCAATTTCAAAGCCTGCTTCATCAATAAGTTTTACCATATCTGAGTTTTTATCTACCCAAAATCCGACTAAAAAGAATGTTGCACCAACATTGTATTCTTGTAATGTTTCAACAATTTTAGCAGTTTTATCTGCACCCCAAGCAGCATCAAAACTTATAGCAACTTGTTTGTTGACTGTTTCAACTGAATAAATTGGAACTCTTTTTGTTGAATAACCAAAAAATACTTGTGCAGAAGCAACTCCATTGATGCTAACAGCAAGCAATATAGCAACAAGACCCATTAATAATACAAATTTGATAGATTTTAGTTTTACACATAAAAAGTGCATTAAATCCTCACTTTTAACTATAAAAGCTTATGAAAAAAATACAAATGCTAATATAGATTTAATTTGTCAGAAAAGATATTGTATTGTCGAATATTCAATTCCTACATTGTAATATATTTGTATATAAAACGATTTATGACAAAAAAATAACACCATACATAATGGTGTTAAAAAAACAGGATAAAATCCTGTTTTAAACTGCATCTTCATTATTCTTTTTGTTTTCTTCCCTATTTACAATTATAGGTTGAATGTCTGACTCTGTAA
This sequence comes from uncultured Clostridia bacterium, assembly GCA_944349805.1. Lineage (GTDB taxonomy): Bacteria > Bacillota > Clostridia > Christensenellales > UBA1242 > Caccopulliclostridium. Next base: position 38,734 of record CALVNP010000055.1, on the reverse strand, counting down.
AATAATCCTTAGGAATTATAACTTTTGCAACATCTTTACGGCTTGGAATTTCATACATAAGTTCAAGCATGCCATCTTCTAATATGGTTCTTAATCCCCTTGCACCCGTTTTAAGTTCCATTGCCTTATGAGCAACCGACCTAATTGCCTCTGGCTCAAATTCAAGCTCTACTTTGTCTATATCAAACATCTTTTTATATTGTTTTAAAATAGCATTTTTAGGTTCAGTTAAAATTCTAATTAAAGCATTTTCAGTTAAATCGTGCAAACCAACAACCACAGGTAATCTTCCCACAAATTCTGGTATCAAGCCAAACTTAATTAAATCTTGTGGCTGTAAATGCTTTACAAAATTTATTTGACTTTTTTCAATAGTTGTATTTATTGTTGCGTTAAAACCTAAGCTAGTGTTGTTTAGTCTTGATTCAATAATTTTATCAAGTCCTACAAAAGCTCCACCACATATAAAAAGAATATTTGTTGTGTCTATTTGTATCATCTCCTGATGTGGATGTTTTCTTCCACCCTGTGGAGGAACGCTTGCTGTTGTGCTTTCAATGATTTTTAAAAGTGCCTGCTGTACTCCTTCACCAGAAACATCACGGGTTATTGAAACATTTTGAGTTTTTCTTGCAATTTTATCAATTTCGTCAACATAAATAATTCCACGCTGAGCTTTTGCTATATCGTAATCAGCATTTTGTATCAATTTTAAAAGTATATTTTCAACATCATCACCAACATATCCAGCTTCTGTTAGAGTTGTTGCATCAGCAGAAGCAAAAGGAACTTTTAAAATTTTTGCTAGGGTTTTAGCCAAAAGTGTTTTACCACAACCTGTTGGTCCCACCATTAAAATATTGCTTTTTTCCAACTCTATGCTTGTATCAGTTGACGAGTCTTTACTTCTTTTCGCAACAATATTATAGTTGATTCTTTTGTAGTGATTATAAACGGCAACAGACAACACCCTTTTTGCATCATCTTGACCAATAATGTATTCGTCGAGTTGCTCTTTAATTTCTTGTGGAGTTGGAAGGTCAATACTTGTTTCTACAGTTGTTACTTTATCTTGTTTAATAATATCCTTGCAAACTTCAACACATTCATCACAAATATAACTCTCGCCATCTGGACTTGCAATTAGTCTTTTTGCTTGTTTTTGAGATTTTCCACAAAAAGAACAAAATAAGTTATCATTACCTTTCAAAGTTCACCTCTTTTATTATTTATTTTCGTTTGAGCGTTTAACAAAAATTTTATCAACTAAGCCATATTCCTTAGCTTCTTCAGCTGTCATATAATTATCTCTGTCCGTATCTCTCTCGATTTTTTCTAAAGGTTGTCCTGTGTTTTCACTAAGAATTATGTTTATTTTTTCCTTTATATGTTGTATGTGTTTAGCTTGAATAGCAATATCACTTGCTTGACCTTGTGCACCACCAAGAGGTTGATGAATCATAACTTCGCTGTTTGGTAAAACAAATCTTTTGCCTTTTGCCCCACTACTTAAAAGAAAAGCACCCATTGACGCAGCAAGTCCAATACAAATTGTAGAAACATCACATTTTAAATAATTCATAGTATCGTAAATGGCCATACCAGCACTAACACTTCCACCAGGACTATTTATATATAAATATATATCCTTATCAGGATTTTTACCTTCAAGATATATCATTTGAGCAACGATAATGTTTGCCATTGCATCATTAATTTCACCTGTTAAAAATATAATTCTATCTTCAAGCAAACGAGAATAAATATCATAGGACCTTTCTCCGTTTGCTGTTTGGTCAACTACCATAGGAACTAACATAAATCACCTCTAAATTAATTTATTATTTTCTTTTAAGAATTTAACCAATTTGTCCATCAAAATATCATTTTCAAAATATATCAATTGTTTTTCACTCAAAGACTTTTTATAGTCTTCCAATGATTTTTTATACTTTTCTGCAACTTCGCTTAATTTTTCATCAAGTTCTTTATCTGTAACTTTTAAGTTTTCAACATCAATAATTTTTTCAATAACAAGCCTTGTTTTAACAGTTTCAACTGCGTGTTCGCGATTTTCTTTTCTGATATTGTCAACAGATGTATTCATATAAGAACAGTAATCTTCAAGTTTTAAGCCTTGATATGAAAGTCTTGTTTCCATATCTTTCATATATGCATCAAGTTGACTTTCAACCATACAATCTGGAATTTTAACAGTTGCATTTTTTACAATTTCTTTAATTATATTGTTTTCAGTTTCTCTTTCAAGCCTTTCTTGTAAACTTTCTTCCAAATGTTTTTTAATATCGTCTTCGTATTCTTTTAATGTTTCAAATTCGCTGACATTAGAAGCAAACTCATCATTAAGTTCAGGAAGTTGTTTTTCTTCAATTTTGTTCAATTTTATTTCAAAATCAGCAGGTTTTCCTTTAAGATTTTCAGCGTGATAATCGTCTGGAAATTTTACATTAATAACTTTTGTTTCACCGATTTTCATACCAACAATTTGGTCTTCAAAACCTTCAATAAAACTTTTAGAGCCCAATTCTAAACGATAATCTTTTGCCTCTCCACCTGGAAATTTGACCCCATCAACACTTCCTGAAAAATCTATTGTAACAAAATCCCCAAGTTTTGCTTCTCTTTGGACTTCAACAAACCTTGCGTTTCTTTCACGAGCTTGATTAATTTCATCTTGAACTTGTTCTTCCTTAACTTCACCCTTTGCCTTAGATATTTCAAGACCTTTGTAATTTCCTAATTTTACTTCAGGAATAGATTGAACTGTAACATCTAAAACTAAGCCATCAGAATCAAATTTTTCAAGTTTTACATCTGGATGGTCAACAGGTTGAATTTGTAATTCTTTGCTAAGCATATCACCATATTCTTTTGAAAAAGCAAGTTGAAGTGCATCATCAAAAAAGATATCAGCACCATAGTTTTGTTCTATAACTTTTTTAGGAACTTTACCCTTTCTAAATCCCTGAACACTAAACTTACCTTTATTTTGTTCATATGCTTCATTAACATAAGAATTCCATTCATCTGCTGTTAAAGAAATTTTAATTTTAAACTTATCATCTTCGATTTTTTCTGCTGTATACATAATTTTCTCCTTTTCTTGCGAGAGTATAACACACTAACTCGCACTTTTCAAATAATATTTTGTTAAACTTTGGCAAAAAAGACATAAAGAAGAGTTATCATCAAAGAAAATCCTACCATAATTAGTCCTATATTTACCAGAATTAATGTCAAATACTTTCTTTTATGTTGCTTAAAAAAGACCTTGTCCACATTTTCTACTTGCGACTTTGTAGCAATACCTTTAGAATATAATTCAGCTAGAAACAATGGATAATCGTTCATAATTTGTTTTTTTAATTCAAAATACTTACAAATTTCAAAACAACCAAAACAAGCTGAACACAAAGCCAACGAAAAAATAGACACATAGTTAAACACTGGACTTGCGAGCTTTAAAATCAAACACGCAAAGCCCAGTGCCAAGAATGTAAACATAACAATAAACACGATTTTTTTAGCCATTATTATCTAAATATAATTAAAATCAATATTGCTGTAAGTGCAACTGCGTAAAGAACAAACCATATAGGTTTTTTCTTATTTTTCACAAAGAAAAATGCATAAGCTGCAATTACACAGTAAGCTATACATTCACCAATTGTTCTCGTTGCATTGATTGCACTTGAAAGTCTTTGTGCATCGATTGCATTAAAAATAACTTGCAACAAAAGGCAAATTCCAACTACCACGAGAGCAACAAAAGAAAGCAAATTTAAAAACCATTTAATTGAAAAGCCTCTTTTTTGCGTACTTGTGCTTTTGCTACTACTATTACTGCTTTTACTACTATTACTTGCCATATTTCACTCCTTTAACCATAATATTATATATGCAATTGCAATAATTGTCTACTATTTTTTTCTTAATTTTTGTAATACATTTTCAAAGTATGTTGGAAGGTTTGTTTGAAAACAAATTCTATCATTTGTTTTTGGATGATTAAACTCAATTTTGTATGCGTGCAAAAGTTGACCATTAATTTTTGTTGATGGATTATATTCTTTGTCACCAACTATTGGTTTATGTAAGTACCTTGATGCGTGTACTCTAATTTGATGTGTTCTACCTGTTTTTAGACTAAATTCAACAAGAGTAAAGCCATTAAATCTTTCTAAAACCTTAAAGTCCGTAATTGCTAATTTGCCTTTATCATTTTCGCATATGTTCATAAGAGTTCTGTGTTTTTTATCTCGTGCAATATGAGTTGTAATTGTGCCCGACTCTTCCTTTAAATTTCCTTCTAAAAGAGCAATATAACATCTTTTGCAAGTTTTGTCAGCAATTTGTTTTGCTAAGCTAATGTGAGCACTGTCATTTTTTGCAACAAGTAAAAGTCCAGATGTGTTTTTGTCCAGCCTGTGTACAATTCCAGGTCTTAGTTTTCCATTTATTCCACTAAGATTTTTTAAATTATATAAAAGAGCATTTACAAGTGTCCCTGAGCTGTTCCCTGCTCCTGCGTGAACAACCATTCCTTGTGCTTTGTTTATAACTGCCAAATCATCATCTTCATACACAATATCAAGTGGAATGTTTTCTGGTTTGGTTTTAACTTCTTCAATTTCAGGAATTTCAACCGAAATTACATCTCCAACTCTTAACTTTTCTCCACTTTTAATTTTTTCATCATTTAAAAGAATATTTCCGTTTTCAATTAATGTTTTAATTCTAGAACGAGAAATATCTTTAAGGTTGTTTAAAAGAAAGAGATCTAATCTCTTTCCTTTATCATTGATGTCAACTGTAAAAACCATACTAATCCTTTTTAATATGCTTTATAGCATTAGATTTTTTAAGCTTTATTTCCTTTTTAACAAATCCTTTGTTGAGCTTTGGTAATATAAAGATAAAGAACACACAAAACAGTACAACACCAACACATAAGCATATGTCAGCAATATTGAATACAGGAAAATTTGGAATTAAGTCTAAGCTAATAAAATCTCGAACATAACCTAAAAACAATCTGTCAATTAAATTTCCAATTGCTCCACCAACAATTAAGGAAAATGCAATGGTATAAAATGTTGTCCTTTGTTTGAAAAAATAATTAAAAGTAAAAAATGCAATTAAAAATAAAAATGTTAAAACAATTAAAATCCAAGTGTGCTGGTTAAGTATGCTCCAAGCTCCACCTGTGTTGTGAACGGAAACAAAATTTATTACATTTGGCCAAATTTTAACAGAAAAACCATCTGTTAAAACTTTTGTCAGTAAGTCCCAAAACACAACACAAATTACAATTGCAATTGCTTTATAACCTTTGCCGTAAACATTGAATATATTTTTTTTCTTCTTCATCACACCACCATAAGTTTGTATCTTGTGTCATCAAGCTTGTAAACTTGACCACCAAATGCATATACTGCCCCAGACAAAAAGCTTAATGCATTGTAAAAATTCTGCTCTTCAAAATTTGAAAGGTCTGCAATGACCTTTCCTTCCTTTTTCAAAAAATCAACAATTTTTGCAACTTCTTCTTGATTTTTAGGTTTCATTTCTTCAATGATTTCTTCTTTTTCATCATCTAAGGAATAAACACCAGCTTTCTTTTTAATTTGCTTTTTAATTTTAGTACTTGAAGATTTGTTTTCACCTTCAAACCCTAACCCTTTTAAAATTTTATCAAAAATTCCCATAATTACTCCGCTGTTGGAAAAATTCCAACCACACCCATTTTGAATGGATAAGTTGCTTGTGGCGTGTTTGGATCCTTTATAACATCAATGACAATCTCCATATACGCAAATGGAATTTTGTTATGATTAAGCACTCCAATTGCCCCAAAACCACTGTCTGACTCTATTATGTTGTAGTAGTTTGCAAGCTCACCAGAAACATATTTACCATCAATACTATCAGCTTTTAAAACACCGTTATCAAGATTATTATCAAATTTATCAAGCGTCATATCAACAGATGTATCAAGCTCAGTGTCAGAAATTTCACTATAAACTAAGTCCATCATTATAATGTCTGTTTCAGCATTAAAAGCTTCACCAGACATTGAAATACGCTGTTTTGCTGTTTCAAACAACCTTCCATTGCCATCATAATACCTAACTCGAATTACAGCGTCCATTGCTTGCTCAGACTCAAACGCAAGCCATAATGCACATAAGGACAAATCATCTTCTTCTGGCATAATAACAAAACTTTGGTATTCAGCAGACTGAATATGGTCAAAAGCATTGTCAGCCGAAGCTCCATTTTCATCAATACCACCATTGATATAAAATGCTGTACCGTTAAAGTCTTTAATCTTACTTGCAGGATAAGGGTCAAAGAAATCTCTTAATGCTTCCTGCTCCCCTTCACCACCTTGATTTAAAGACGGATTAGCATTATTTATAATGTCAGCCACTTTATTTTGATATTCATTATTTTTATTGTAAGTAGGGTTATTTACAATCTGACTTCCTATCACCGTTTCAAGAATATAATTTTTTAAATTCTCCCTATCTCTTTCAGAAAAGCCAACATAAGTTCCGTATTTGGAGTACTCTTCCTTTATTGAAGCAAGAATATCATTCCTTGTTTCTGTTGTTCCGTCAACTTTTTCCCCATTTAATGTCACATTAACAGATGCAGGAACAGTTGTTGCATTGTCATCAATTGTTACAACAGGACTTGTTGGAGTTCTGCCCAAAACAAGCTCATAAATGTTGTATTCTAGCACAGTGGAATATATATTTGAAATTTCTGTAATTCTATTTGTATTATAACTTAAATAAGTGCTTATAACATTTTGTAAATTTCCTTCACATATTATTTTGTTAGTATTAATATTTAAATGTGTTTCAAAATATTGAATATTCTTCCCAAAACTCCAATTCCAAGAAACATCATCATAAGTATAGTACTCTGTTTCAACTTCATTGACAATTTCAGTAACAATTTTAGTTTGATATCTTACCCTGTCCAAGTTTAAAACATCATTCCAACCAAATGAATTCTTATTGTCCACCGTTAAAGTTGAAAATGTAAAATATGTATATAATTCAGCTGTAATAGTTCTGCTAAATGTTTCAAAAATTTTGCCGAAATCGTAAATTTCAGGTTTATAACACACCTTGTACCCTGAAACCGTACCTGATGGGTACAAAAGGTCATCACCTAAACCACCAATGTCATCAAGGCCAGGAATAAAAAAGCAACCACTTGTAAAAACTGAAATGGTGATAAGAAGTGTAAATAAAACAAAGCTAAAAAACTTTTTCATCAAACTTATTTTATCAACTTATGTAAAATATATCAAGTAAAATTTAAAAATTGCATATTAAAAAAAATCAACAAATAACTTTTTGTTGATTCTTTGTTTTTTAAAGTTCTGGAGAATATGCTGGTTGACTATAAAATTTCATTTCAGCACCAGTGTAGTACTGAGCTTTTGCCTGCTGAATTTCAGCTTGCCCGTACTTATCATCTGCTTTTTGCCATATCTCTGATGTGCTGGAATTTTCTTCAAACTTGCTTTCTTCAATTCTAACATCTTCTGCTGTTCCATTCAAATATGCTTTAACATAACCATCAAGTGCATAAGCTCCATTATACTTTTGATATATAAAATTTTGAACAGTTACAATTTTAATTTCTTCATCTTTTTGTAGTCTTATACAAGAATTAACAACAAACTTATCTGGTTGTACATCTGCTGATATTTCAGAATACAATCTTGTTGCAGTGTAGCCATTGTCCAAATATTCCCTTAGCTGTCCTGTAAGCCTTTCATCTTCTATCATAACATCATAACAACCTGTACCATAAGAGAATATATTATCTGTTAAATTCCTATAATTTATTTGATTAAAATTTAAATCAAAAATGTAATTTGATGCTTCTGAGATTGTTTTTAATGTTACATTATCATTAGAATATACACTGTTTAAATCAAAAATAATTTCTTTATATTCCATTACAGGAGCTGTTTCTTCACGAGTTGTACATTTAAACAAAACTGTAAGCTTATTATCTTCATACTCGACATTTAAAATATCTTTTACATAAGTTAAATATTTTCCATTATACTTATAAGTATCAAAAAACTTGTAGATGTTGCTCTCTATGTTTTTGTAATAAACTTCGTTTTGGTCCTGCCTGTAACCACTTATGCTTGCTTCTTCGCTGTCCAAGTATTCTTTACCATCACCCAACGCTTTAACACTTATGGTATAATTGCTCTTTTCTTCAATGTCCACTTGCGCCTGTGTTTCTTCAACTTCCTGTTCAACACCGTTTACTTTAAGAAGATACTTTTCAGCATTTTCAATTTCATTCCAAGAAACAATGTTGTTTTCTTCATCGTACTCAACAACAGGTGTTTCAAGTTTTGCAAGTTCAACAGCTGGTGTTTCAACAGCTGGTGTTTCATCTGGAATTGTATCCACAACAGGTGGTAAATCTGGTTCTTCCTGCAATTTTTCTGAAATATACTTCTGACCAAGAAAAATGCTCAGCCCCAAAATTGTAACGCAACCAGCAACTGCAATTGCTTTTTTTACACTAAACTTCTTATTTTCTGCCATAATCTCCCCCCCTGCAGAAACTTTCTTCATTGCAAGTTTAACATAAAAATTTTAATTTTGCAATAGGAAATTTCAATTCTTTTTTGTGTGTGCTCTAAAAATCAAAGAAAACAAGAATGCAAAGCCAACGGCAGCAGCAATTCCACCAGCAACAGCTTCAAGTCCACCAGTGAATGCTCCAATAAGTCCCATAGCCTTAACACCACCCATTGCCCCCTTTGCAAGAGAAGCTCCAAAACCCGTTATTGGAACATTAACCCCAGCTTTAGCAAAAGCTGAGATGTAATCGAAAACTCCAACAGCTTCCAAAACAACACCCACAAGGACAAAAGTAACCAAAATTCTTGCCGAAGTGATTTTTGTCCTTATAATCAAAATTTGACCTATCATACAAATAAGTCCACCCACCAAAAAGACATATAAATAAGTTAAAAATGTTTCCATACAACAAATATAGACAAACAAACAACTTTTTAAACGCAAAAAAATGTTTTAAAAAACAAACAAAAATAAAATTGAATTACAAAAAATGTAAGTCAAAATATTAAAAATTGAGTAAAAAAAATAAGCAACAAAAAATTGCTTACAAAGATAACACAAAAAAATGGCGTCCCCTAAGGGAATCGAACCCCTAACTAGCCCTTAGGAGCGCTCAAAATCTTACTTTTTTCTCATTTTATATATCTATTTGCGCAATATCGCTCAAAATATCTTTCAAATCAAGCAAAAACTATATCAATTTTTATATCTTTTCTTGCGCATACCTAAAACTTGGGCACTATTTGGGTACAATTTTAGGCAATTTTTGACTTTGGGTACTCTTGGCTACTTTCCAATAAAAAGTCGTTTATAAACTTCATATGTAATTTTAATCACTTGGTCAATTTGTAAGTTTACAAGTTGACCTTTTTCAACATCTAAATCAAAATATTCTCTCCATTTGTCTTTAGAAAAATCTTTAACGAATTTTTCTTCTAGTTCACAAATTTTATTTAACTGCAGTTGTTCTTCTGCAGTTATTTTTTGGTCTTGTAGGATATCTCTGACGAGTCGAATAACGTTTTTCAACTTGTTCACCTCCATTGCAAATTATTGAGCAGTAGCGCGCATAATTAAATCCTTCACTGTTAACAAGAATCATAATATCGGCAATCATTGAGCAAAACATCAAGACGTGCCACACTTTGTTTTCGTCAACATACATTTCATTTTTGTAGGTCATTATCGCATCATTATCTTCCAGCAAGTGACTTCTAAAATGAATAAACTTTTCTTTTGGAAGGTAAATTGTTCTTTCTACAACATACTCGGCTCTTTGACCTTCTCCACGATCAATTGCATTGCGCACAAGTCGTGCATCTGGCTTTTTATAAATAAATCGTGCTTTCACACTACACCTCCTTGCGTTGTGTGACACTATAAAACGTTTTTATTAAAAAGCCAAGTAGTTCTAAAAAAAATAAATTTAAAATGTTGATTTTATGTCAACTTTATGTTATAATAATGTCATATATTGAGGTAAATATAATGATTGATTTTCAAAAGAATATATTTGTATATCGTGAAAATAATTTCCTAACACAAAATGATTTGGCTCAAATTTTAAACGTCTCTAAAACAACCGTAAATCGATGGGAAAAAGGAAAATTTAATCCTTCAACGAAATACAGAAAAAAATTATATAAATTATTTGTGGAATCAGGAATAATAAGAGGTAAAAATGAAAAACAATTATAAGAGACAATATGATGAAAAATGGAACTTTAAAGAACACAGCATGAAAGAATATGTGCATGGACTTCATCCTTATCCAGCAATGATGATGCCTTTAATTGCAAGAGAAATGTTAAAAGAATATGGGAAAGGTCCAGATACAATTTTTCTAGATCCTTATGTTGGATCTGGCACAACTATTGCGGAAGCTCAATTATATGGAGCTAAAGAAGCATATGGTTTTGATCTAAATCCTTTGGCTTTGTTAATTACAGAAGTAAAAACAAAACCTATAGTAATAGAAAATATTAAAGAAAGATTTAAAAAGTTTGAAAATTACAAAATACTAAATATAGAACCTAGTGAAATACCTAGTTTTTCAATTCTTCATTCTTGGTTTAAAGAACAAAGTATTATTGAATTAGCAAAAATTAAAAAATTTGTTTTTGAATCTTTTGATGATTCTTCGTTGAAGTTTTTTAAAATGTGTTTTTCTGAAGTGGTTAGATGTGTTTCTGAAACAAGAAATGGCGAATTTAAATTATATAGAATGTCAAAAAAATCGCTAGAAAATTTTAATCCTGACGCATTTAAGTTATTTGAACAAATTGTTGATAGAAATATAGAAATTTTAGAAAATGCGGATGTTAAATATAATACTAATGTTAAATTATTTTATGACAACTCAAACATGTGTATACAAAAATATCATTTACAAGACAAATTTGATTTAATTATAACATCTCCTCCATATGGAGATAGCCACACGACAGTAGCCTATGGCCAATTTTCGAGACTCTCAAATGAATGGCTTGGTTTTACAGATGCTGGTCAAGTTGATTCAAAACTAATGGGTGGTCGAAAAATAAATGCATATCATTTTAATATAGAAGAATTAGATGATGCTATAGATAAAATAAAGAAATACGATTTAAATAATAATGGAGACCGATATAGATCTGTCATATCTTTTTATAAAGACTATCTTGAAACGATTGAGGCGATATCTCAGACAGTTAAAATTGGAGGATATGTTGTGTATGTTGTTGGTAATCGTAGAGTTAGAAATATTGAATTGCCATTAGATGTTATTACTTATAAAATGTTTGAAAAATTAGGATATGAACATATTGTTACTCATGTAAGAGATATCTTGAATAAGCGTATGCCTTCAAAAGCATCCCCATCTAATAGAGTTGGAGGCCAAATTTCAACAATGACTAAAGAATATATTGTTGTAATGAAAAGGATTAAATAATTTTTAAAAAAGTATAATAAAAATGATGCAAGATTTGTGTTGCATCATTTTTTTTGCTATAATTGGTCATAGTGAGGTATATATGGATAATTATTTACAAGCAGAGCAAGAATTGGTTGACCTTTTCTATTCAATAAAGAAGTTGGGATGGATAGAAACAAAAAGGCATGGAGACCAGTGTTTAGGGAATGCCTTTGAAGACTTAATTGGTAAAAAAGAAGACAACAAACCAGAGGCAGATTTTAAAGGAATTGAATTAAAATCACACAGAATAATTACGTCTAGTCTCATGTCGCTTTTTTCTAAATCACCATCATCCCCCAAAGGGGTAAATACATATCTTAGAGAAAGTTATGGTGTGATAGAACCAGATTCAGGGAAAAAGGTTCTTAATACAACTGTTAGTGGCAATAAATTTAATTCTCATAGAGGTGGCCACTGCTTTAAAGTAAATGTAGATCGGGCTTCCAAAAAACTTAGATTAGTCGTAAAAAGAACAGTTGACGATGTTATTTTAGAAAGTGAAAGTATAGGGAAAAATGTGTATTGGGACTTTTCTGTTCTAGAAAATGCATTATCAAAAAAATTGAATAAAATTGCAATCCTATATGGCGAAGAAAAAGATGAAGGTGGTTACCATTTCGTTCGATATGAACAGATGGTCATTTTAGAAGGGTTAACAATTGAAAAAATGTTATCAGCCATAGAAAATGGAGATTTATTTATTGATATTAGAATTGGTGTCTATGCTTCTGGTAAAAACAAAGGTAAAACGCATGATCATGGAACGGGATTTAGAATTATTTTACAAAAACTTCTTACATATGGAACTATTAAAATCTACAAATAGTTGGCGAATTATATGAAAGCTTTAATTATAAAACAACCGTGGGTTGATTATATCCTTAACAGAAAGAAAACTTGGGAAATTAGAGGTTCTAACACAAAAATTAGAGGTAAAATTTTTTTGATTCAAAGCGGCTCAGGTTTAATTGTAGGTAGTTGTGAATTAATTGATTCCATCCATTTGTCTATGGATATGTTTCAAAAAGAATCAATGAAACATTGTATACAAGATGTAAATAAATTGCCCTATAAAAATACATACGCATGGGTCTTAGCTAACGCTCAAAGATTTGAAAAGCCAATAAAATATAAACACCCTAAGGGTGCGATAATTTGGGTTAATGTGTAGGTAAAATATGAAGAACAATTCTCTTAGTTATTATAAAATTTTATTGGTTGCTTTGATTTCCTCTTTAAGTATAACCGGCATTGGCTTTTTAGATAATTATTTTTGGAATACTGTATTTGCAATAATAGGCATGATTGCATATGCGATTGTAGGTGTGTTATACTCACTTCATTTGATAACAAATAAAAAAGATGGAAAAGATGCTTTTATTGCTGTTTTTGTAATTCTTATTATCATTGGAATATTCATATATCAAGGTATTATAGAGTTTCAACGATGGCTTATTTCTTGGCCATTGTGGATTAAAATTGTAGTTCCGTCAATTCTTCTGATAGGAATAATAAGTGTAATAGTATTAATGATATTGAATAAAAAGAGAACGGACTAACCTGCCCGTTCTTTTTTTATCGGAAAATTTGGGGTTACTACTAATATATAGATCAAACAAATTTAGTGTAATAGTGTAATTAGTGTAATTTCTGACACTAAAGACACTAAAACACTAATTATTTTACGTGCGCGTACGCGTGAGATTCGGTAAAAAATAAAAAATTTATTTGTCTATTTGTCCTGTTTGTCCAATATGTCCTTTTAAACGAATCTATTTGCCTTTTGTCTTTCTGTCCATTATTTTGTGGACAAAGGACAAATAGGACAAATGTTTTTATATAAAAATTACCTGTCACAAGCGTCACAAGTGTCACTGTTTTATATTAAAATCCTTGTCATCGTTGTCATAAGTGTCACTAATTCCTATATAAACGAATTTTAATGTCATTTGTCATTTCTGTCATTTTTCTTGTGACGGATGTGACAAGGATGACAACGTTTTTTATTATGTAAGTTTATTTTTTAGTGACGGATATGACACTTGTGACAGCAAATTATTTATTAAACAGGATTAAATTTTGTTCTTTTGTAGGTGTGTTATTTTGCGATAATTCAAAAAAAGTCACGAAAAGATTATGAAAAGTGAACGACCGGATTACGCTATGTCTGTGCCGAGCCGTATAATATAAGAGGAAGGTCAAAAGAGACTGCTATTAGTTTAGCGGTCTTTTTTTGTTTTATAAAAAACTTGGCGCTTTACTAGTGGTGATTTAACTTTTTCTGTCCTTATATATAGGAGGATGAAAATTTTTGGCACATTGCTAGGGGACTTTTGCCTTTCTTAGTCCTTATATATGTAGGCACATTTCAATTTGGTTTTATCGAGTGCTCGAGAGCTCGTTAAAATATATGCTTCGTGATAGACCTGATCAACCTATTGCGTGGCAAAAAAATTTAATTAGGAGGATATTATGAGAGAATACATTTTCGACTTTGATCAAAAAACTATGGTCGGACTTGGACTTACAATGCAAGATGCATTGCTACTTGATTATTTAATCAAGTTCTTTGATAGCGGCAACGCTGTTACAAAATTCATTAACAGGAGGAAGTATTGTTGGATTACATACAAAAAGATGCTTGATGACCTACCTATCCTAAGAAGAAAGGAGCGCCAAACTCGCAGAATTCTTGTTGGCTTAGAAGAAAAAGGAATAATAAAAAGGCATTTAGAAAACAACAACCGCCTTTACATTTACATAAATTCTGAGATTCTTTTTTGGGGTTTGGACGGTAGCCCAATGCTGACACCTGATGATAGACAAGACATTCTTTGCCTACCAGCCGGACAAGCAGTACCTGTAATAGTGAGATATTATAAAAATAAAATTAAAATTATTTCTAGAAACGCGCGCGTGAAGGATCTGGATGGGAACTTGTTTGTTTTAAAATTAAAGCAAAAGATTAAACCGCTAATAAGTGAATATGCTTTTGATATGCATTTTAAAGATTCAAAAACTGATAGTGTATCGGACAAGTTAATTCTTCTTACTGTACCATCAGCAGATGAATTACAGCGCAGACCAAATAATCCTTTTGAAAATGTTGTGAAGGAAGTGTTAACTGAAATGATAAGTGAACTTCCACCACTTTCTGAGGGAGGGGCTCTAAATCTCTACGGGATTAGGCTTGTGAGCGGACGCGGGCTTTCACACAAAAGTTCGCGAAATCAAAAATCAAAAAAATAATAGTTGTTAGCTTGGCAAATTGCCCTAAATATAAGGCAATTCTTAAGTTTTTGATGTTTTAATATATGGATTTTCGTTGATAAAAAATCAAAAATAAATCAAAAAATAATCAAATAAAATCAAAATTCAAAAGAAATCAAATATTTGCGCTCTGTGGCGATGTTTTATCAAAGACGATAATTTATTCAAGAAAAGTGTTTCTGCACAAATGCCGCGCTGTTTAGGGCAAATGCCGCGCTATTTAGAAATAAGTTTTAAGATTAGCTGCGAATTGTCTGGACTTTTAATAAATTTAGAGGTAACATCACTGCTACCAAAAAGCTCCAGTCAAGGACAGCACGAGGAGGTTTCAATGACAAGAATAAGAACAATAAACGAGGCTGTAAAAATGATTAAGCATGAAGATCCTGATTCTAGTATCACTGCTTACTTCATTAGGATGCTTGCATACAACGAGAAAATTCGTTCAGTAAAAACAGGAAGTAAAGTTATGGTGGACTTCGATTCACTACTTGCTTTCCTTCAAAGTAAAGAATACGCATTACCAATGGAACAAATAAAAATAAATTAGGAGGTGCAATTATGGGATGCATAAAAAAGAATGTTTTGCAAAATGGTGATATATCTTATCGCATACAGGTCAAAGCAAAAAACTTGCGAACAGGTAAATTTGAGGCTAAGGTTATGACATGGCGCAAGCCTGCAGAACTGACTGAGAGACAATGTGAAAAGGAACTTAAACGCCTTGAAATTGAATTTGAAGACAAGTTTAGAAAGCAACTGAATGGCGACATTATGGTTGACGATTCTATCACCTTTATGGAATATGCATACAAGTGGCTTGAAACGATTAAAATGACGCGTTCAGTCAACTACTTTATTAAAGGCAGAGATGCACTGCGAAAGTTTGAAGAATACTTTGGGAACATCAAACTTGCAGACATCAGGCCAATAACAGTACAAGGATATTTGGACAAGCTTTGCAGCCATAAAGTGCAAATGGAACGAGCGTTCCTTATTAAAGATTTACAACTATTTGTAAGATCGCATTCGGTAGATTTGTGCAAGAAACTGCGAGAAAACGACTTTTCTAGGTCAACATACTTTTCAGCACTTTCAGGCCATGGCATATTAGTTTCAAATGCACAAAAGTTATGTGAAATTTTAAATCTCAAATTTGATGATTATTTCAAAATTCAAACAGATAGTCATCCATATGCAAAAGAAACAATATTAAAGCTAAAGCGCACGCTTGCGACAATACTCGCGAGTGCAAAGCGTCAAGGCTTAATTGAACACAATTTTGCATCCCAAGAATACATTGCTCCTATACAGGGATATAAAAAGGAAATAAAAATCCTTAATGATAAAGAGGCTATTGAATTGGAACGCTATTTGCGAGAAGAAGAAATAAATCCGCGTTGGCGCATTGCAATTTTAACAATTTTGTATATGGGGCTTAGACGCGGTGAACTTGGTGGCCTTGAGTGGAAAGATATTGACTTTGAAAATGGCACAATGAGAATATGCCGCTCAGTGCAAGAATTACCTGGTTTTGGGATATTCACAAAAGAGCCAAAGACAGAAACGTCCAAAAGAACGATCTCAATGCCAGAGAACTTGATCACATATTTAAAGGAATACCAAACTTGGTGGCAAGAACATAAGTCATATCTTGGCGATAGATGGGAAACGATTGATAGATTGTTCTCAACAGATTCTGGTGAGCCAATATCACATGGGCTATACATAGTTTGGCTACATAAGATTTTGAATAAAGCGGGTTTGCCTAAGGTTACACTACACTCGCTGCGCCATACCAATATCACATTGCAACTCAATGCTGGAGTTGATATGAAGACGGTTTCAACGCGTGCAGGCCACGCCAGAGCAAGCACGACAAGCGACTTTTATTCTCACTTTTTGCAAAATAGCGACATCCACGCCTCAGAAAAAATCAATAAAATTTTTGGATAAAAAAATCCACTACCAAATTTATTGGTGGTGGATATTTTTTAAATTTTTAAAATGGGTTTTTCTATTATTTCCCCTGTTTTATCTTTAATAGTATCATATATCAAAATTTTATTATGGCTTTTATGAAATATTGATTGTCCAAATTTAACAGCCAAAGAATTACACATAGCAGGAAATAAATTAATTATTTTATCCTTACCATATATAGTGCCAATATTATCAATAATAGTAACACATTGAATTGAAAACTGTACTATTTCTTCTATTGAATTTATATTATCAATACCTATATTATTTGCCTTTAATTCCCAGATATCTATATTTTTACCTAAACAATGATATACTCTATCGTGATTTACTTCTGCGCTAGATGAAACAATTATAGACACTTGGTTATTTTTTTCAATTTTCACAGGACGAATTATAGAAAAGTAATTTTTCTTTTCATTGATATTATCATAAATCCATCCATTTCTATGTTTTGTAAAAATATGTGCATCTATTTTATCGGATAATTCATAACCTAATTTTATTAACAAATATTGTGGTCCAAGTGCAAATATACAAAGTTCATTATTTTCTCCATTATTATTTAATAATTTCACTTTAGATTTTATTTGTTGATTGAATACAGTTAAATTTATTTTTTTATTTTCAATATTAAGATTATCTCCTAAATCAATTAAAGTTTCATTTACATGAAAACCATTTTTGTAGCACAATCTTTTTAACAAATTATCATCATAATCAAAATTTGAATCAGCTATCGGGCTAAATAACTTTAAGCAATATATTTCTTTTGGAGTTAAACACTTCATCACTTCGCGTATTTGTTTTTCTTTTCGTATTTTTTCCTCTTTCAGCCAGTCTACAGTATATACACCTTCTAAAACTTTTTTATCGATAGTAGAATGACATGCTCCACAGAGCAAAATTAAATTATCATAACCGTTTTTTTCTTCTGTGGTTAAAACTTCAGTTGAAGAGCGAGGTCCTAATTCGCTAAAAGGTTTAATGTGTGCTTTTTCTGAAATGTTTACATCACTATGGGAGTAATTGTCAAACTGCAAAGGTCGATTACAAATTGTACAATGACCTGCAGTTTTTCCATAAAGTAAAGCTATTGTTTCTTTTGAATAGTTTCTTGTTTCTTTGTTAATATTTTTACCTTTGCTCATTTTTGTCTCCTATATAATTTTTCATATCGTTTAGAAACGCATTTTTTAAGTAAGCATTATTTAATGCATTATTAATAAATTCTCTAATTTTCTGTTGATGAATACAATGCCTAATATTTTTACCGCTGCCACAAGGGCACAAGTTATTACCTTTTGCAAATTCGTTTCTTGAAATTTTATGATAACAATATAATAAAATAGGAATTATTTTATTGTGGTTTTCATTAGGAAAAAATTGAGAGTAGTACTCAATTAATCCTTCTTTTGCATGAGGTCTATCACCGTTTATATAATTTTTAGTTTGGCAGTATTCTAAATAATTTACTAAGAAAGGATCTAAGATCTTTGTTAAAAAATTATAAAAGTTACGTTTTTCTCCCCAAGTTAGCTCAATTTCATAGTTTAATCCTAAACAGCATAAATTGTTTTTGTCTTTGTATACATGCTCGAATTTGTAAGGTAAAGAAAGATTTGGTAAATAAACTTCTGGAATAAAATTTTTTGTATTTTCAATATTTATAATTACTGCAAATTTCCCTTGATAAACTTTATCTTTAACTATCACATCTAAGTTGTATATCCCAGAGATTGTTTCAAATTTGTCAAACTTTGTTAATTGATATTCATCAAATAATACGAGCCCATCTCTAAAAAAATCAAAATCCATAAGGCTACCATCTATATGGTTTAGGAGTACTATCACTAAAATTTAATGTGCGTGATTTAGAACTATCTATGTTATTGAAATTAAAATCATATAAAACCTGGTTACTAATTCGTTCTCCTAAACAGTACTTTAATTTTTGCTTAATTTGTTCTGGCTCAAAGTCTAATATATCTATCAAATCACTTTTTACTTGACGAACCCATTTAAAAAATTCAGTTGCTTTTTCTGGATTTTCATTCCATTTGTTTGCTAAATTTTCTTGAGAATTTGCTGGATTTTTTATACACCAATAAGGTTTACCGTTTTGCATATTTTTAGTAATTAATTTTTTGGTCTTAAAATCCTCACTAAAATCTGTTGTTATACCACCAATTGTTAGTTGAGAATAAAAATTTAGGCCTTCGATAACAGAATTTAATAAATCATATGTGGTATTGTATACTTTTGGATTTTCTTCAACAATCTTACCAACCAATGTAGTTATAATAATAGAGATTGGAGCATTGTCGCTATCGTTGCAATACATAACATCACGATGTCTTTTTAATATTTGTATTACTTGTTGCAAAGGAGTTCTAGTATATTCATCAGAAACAGAATCAATAGAATCAAACATTGTTATATTCTCGTTCAAAACTCTGAGCCTATCTTGTTTTTTTATTTCTCCATAAACACGTTGATTGATATCATCAAACCACTCAGCATAGCCTTTAGGATTACTGGTCATCCATTTATAATTATAAGGTTTGTTTTTTTTATCTTCAATTTCAGTTATTGCAATAGAGGTATTTCTATATTGTACAGGAGCAATAGAGCTTTTAACTTCTGATGATTCATCAACACATGGCAATAAATCAACATGGAATGAACACGTATTAGAAGGATAGTGTAAAGTCCAGCATCTTCTTTTTTCTTCTTCTAATAAGTTCCTGTAATTTTGAGAAGATAAACATGATCTTAATGCTTGTTTTATTGTTGAAGGTTTTATATTATTTTTGCTCGCTTGAAATTGTACTACTAAGTCAATATCAAATTCGCCGTCTTTATCTTTGTAATATGGTCTAACTATTGTGCCCAATTTAAACGAACCCTGTTTATAAATCTCAACATTTTTAATTTGATTTTTTATATAAGCACTTAATCCACGAACAGCACTTATCGATTCGTTATAAATTTGAGGAGTGATATCCAGTGCATGCGCAATTTTATTCATTAGTTCTTCTTTTTTAAATTTATCCATAAACATTGTCTCCTATAAAATTATATTTTTTGTTGTGATTACTAATAAAATATATATACCAATTCTACTAGACCAGTGTAAAAAGCCACGCATTTTTGAAGTCGTACCTAGTCCACCAATCTTCCAAGCAATAGTAAATGACAAGCAATCAAATATAAAAGATAGGAATATATCTAATGCCTTGATACCTACTATACTCATACCGGTAATAAGTGTGTACAGTGTTCCCATTTAACACCTCCTTGAAGTAGTCTCGATTTTTTTAGTAAATTTAAAAAAATCGGCGCAAGGACTTGCATACCGATACAAAATATGTTATAATATTATTGTTACGAAATTAGAACATATTTCAAACGGCATTACGGAGCCTTATCCGTTTTAGAACAAGGTGCGAACTTGTTCTTTTTTTTATGAAAACAGGTAATACCTGAAATCAACTAATAAGTTTTTCTTTTTTCTGCACTATCTCTAGAAACTTTACAAAATCTCATAATTTCTTCAGTACTTAAATTTTGAGTTTCATTATATGGCATTAGAATTTCTCCACACAAAGCTTTTGCCTGCCATTCCATGCTTTCATAACATTTAATTTCATTATTTTTGTACTGTCTATCCATAATTGGAACGAAACCTAAAATACAAAGTATGGCATGACATATTTCGTGTAGAATGTGAGCTCGATATCCTCCAATTTCATCGCAAGCACCCTCATAAACTGAATTTTTAACTTGTATCAAATATTCATTATTTGCAAAATCTGGAATACATCTTGCTGGAATATTTCTTTCTAATTCTTCATCTTCAACTACTTCCGTATAAATATTGGAGAATAAAGAATGTATTCTTTCAAAAGAATCCACAACATTAAATTTATACTTATTTTTACAGCCAAATATTTTTCTTAATATAGACGCAATTTCTCTCAATGATTGTCGTTTAATTGGATATGTTTTATAATCCACTACTTTTTAACCTTATTAAGGATTTTTAATAATTCATTTGCTACCTCTTCATTTAAATTATCAAATGATCGCTGAAATGCTACAGCAACTTTTCTTTGCTGAAGAGATGCATTAAGTAACCCCAACTTGACAATAGTTTGAGATGCGTCTATGGCGTCTTTTAATTGTGACTGTTCTGTTTGTGATAAAGAATAGTGTTTACATAAAATATTATACCAATCATCAGGAACAGGTCTTTTACCACACTCTACAGATGAAATAAAAGCTGGTGACACATCTAAAAGATTACTAGCGTCATTTAAGTTCTCATGATTTTTTATACGAAGTATTTTATAAAATTCTCCAAAAGGTGTATATTTCATAATTTTTCTCCTTTATCATGCCTACATTATAAATTAATATTTTTCATTTGTCAACCATTTTTATAAAAAAAATAAATCAATTTTGATTAAAATCATATTTTATAAAAAACACCCCATTGGGGATGTTAAATTGGTGTGAGTATGCAGATTTGAACTGCAGACCTTCCGCTTAGGAGGCGGACGCTCTATCCAGCTGAGCTATACCCACATATGAGTGATTTTGTTGTGTTATTGGGGTTAATTTTTGTTTTGGGTACAATTTGGGTACAAATTGTGTTTTGTGGTTGTTTGTTTGGTTTGAAAGTATGCGTAATTCGGGCGATTTAGCGATTTTTATTGTGTTCAATGCGATACTTAGGAGGGGCTTGTTATATCCGTTTAACTAAGAGGACATACCTTAAACTTGACTAGTTTATCATATTTACTATCTTTTTGCAATTCTTTTCTATCATTTAGTCGATTTCAAAATAAAAATGCGAGTTTGAACTCGCATTTTTTACTCTATTGAAATTATATAATAATAAACAGGTTGTCCCCCATATATTGCTGTAACTTCACATTCTGGATATTTCTCAGCAAGTTTTTGTTGTAAGTTTAATGCCTCTTCTTCCTTGATATCTTCACCATAAAAAAGTGTTATGTTTACTGCACTATCTGTTATTAATTTTTCTATCAAAGCTTCCGTTGTTGGACCAACAAGTGTTCCTTTTGACAAAATAGCTTTATCATCAAGACCTATAATTTCCCCAACAGACAAGTCAAAGCCATCAACGTGAGTACTTCTAACTGCATAAGTCACAGAACCAGACTTTACATTTTGAAGTGAAGCAATCATTGCCTCTTCGTTTTCTTCCACAGTACCTTCTGGATTAAAAGCAAGTGCTGATGAAATACCTTCCGGAACACTCTTAGATGGAATAACTCTCAGGTTTTTTGTTGTCAAGCCCTTAGCTTGTTCTGCTGCCAAAATTATATTCTTGTTGTTTGGGAACACAAACACATTCTTCGCTGGAATTTTGTCTGCTGCGCTAGCTATATCGGCAGCACTTGGGTTCATTGTTTGCCCACCTTCTATGATCTGGTCAACATATAAATCCTTAAACAAGTCAGCAATGCCTTTTCCAGGAGCAACGGCAACCATTCCGTGTTCTTTAAGGTCCTGTTGTTGCTGTGCTTTTCTTTTAAGTTCTCTATTTTGCTCCCTCATATTTTCAATTTTTAAATTGAAGAGTTCACCAAGTTCAAGAGCATATCCAAGAGCAACATTTGGTTGATTTGTATGAACGTGCACCTTTACAAGCAATAAATCCCCTATACAAAGCACAGAGTCCCCTATCTGCATAAGTTTTTCACGAAGCTTATCAATATCTGCTTCCGTAGTCTTTTTATGCATATTGATTATCATAAATTCTGTACAATAACCAAATTCAATTTCAGGGATGTTATTTAAGTCCGGAACAACATCTTCCACAGTTGCCTGAATTGGAGCATCTTCAAACACAAAATCAAGTTCTTCACCCAAAAGAACTTTATAAAAACCTGTAAAGATGACTATAAGTCCCCTTCCACCAGCATCAACAACACCAGCTTTTTTAAGCACAGGCAACATTTCAGGAGTTTGTTGTAAAATTTCTTCACCCTTATCAAGTACAATTTTAAAGAAATTTTCAAATGTTGAATTCCTTTTAGCAGCATCAACAGCACTCTCTGCCATAACCCTTATAACAGTTAAAATTGTGCCTTCTTTTGGTTTTGTAACTGCCTTATAAGCAATGTTTGCACCTTCTTGAATTGCCTTTGCAAAAACCTTTGTATTTACTTCTGTTGCTGTTTTTAACACACTACAAAAGCCTTTAATAATCTGAGATGTAATAACCCCAGAATTACCTCTTGCACCACGAAGAGCACCCTTTGCAAATGCTTCACAAAGACTGTCCAAATTGTTATTCAAACAGTTGTTAACTTCGTTAACAGCTGATTTCATAGTTAAAAACATATTTGTCCCTGTGTCACCATCTGGTACAGGGAAAACATTTAAAGAGTCTACAAGCTTTTTATTTTGTTCAAGCAAGCTAGCTCCACCTATTATCATTTTTCTTAATTCTGCGCCATTTATAACCTTCTGCATATGCACCTACACCCTTACACCAACGACGTGTACATTTACAGTGTCCACAATCATTCCGGTAAAATTCTCTACGCTATATTTGACAGATTTTTTAAGGCTTTCAGCAACGGCACTAATAGAAACACCGTATTTTAAAATACAGTATATATCAATAAATATTCTATTTTCTACAGTTGTAATTTTAACACCTTTAGAGTATTTTTTTCTTTTAATTAATTCCTTAATGTTATCTCTTAAATTTTTAGATACAAGATCAACCACACCATAACAATCTAGTGCAGCATAGCCCGCAACGACAGCAATTGCTTCGCCGGATATACTTATTTTACCATAATAGTTATTAGTTTCAACTGTCAACAGTGTGAATTCCTTTTTTTAAATTATATATAAACAAAAAATTGAAATTTTGAACTTAAAATCTGCCAATAGCTAGCATACAAATATAATATACTACACTAATAATTAATTTTCAACTAAAATTATATATCTTTTTGAAATTTTTTAAACAAAATGCTTGCAAAAAAATCTTTTTAATGCTAGAATAGGCAAGCATTAGTAGTAATAATCTAGTTTAGGAGGAAATATGAGTAAAGTTTGTGAAGTTTGTGGAAAAGGTAAAATGAAAGGCAACACAGTTAGCCACTCAAATCGTAAAGCAAACAAACATTGGGACGCTAATCTTCAAGATGTTGTTATGGAAATAGATGGCGAGCAAAAGAAAGTTAGAGCTTGCACAAAATGTATTAAAACAAGCAAAAAGAATTAAAAAATAAGACGACTTAAAGTCGTCTTTTTTTATTATGTATCAATCCAATACATCAGGCTTTATTATTTTCTTCCTAAAAATTAATTTTAACAAACCAGAAAGAATTTTTGGCGCCTTAACACAAATTATTCTCACCTTTTCCACCTCTTCTCTATATACTATGCAGAAAAGATGTGGTTGGTTAATTACTAAAAATCCACCAGCTTAGCTGGTGAATTATATTAATAGTTACATTCAATAAGACCTAATTGTCCATCTCCCCTTGTGTACAAAACATTTACAAGTCCTGTTTCAGCATTCAAGAATACATAGAACTTATGGTCTAATGCTTCCATAAACTCTTTTGCATCTTCAATTGTTATTGGAATAAGATCAAATGTCTTTTTCTTATAAATTTCACTCTTTTTCTCTTCTGGTTTTTCTTCTAAGAACAAGAATTCTGGAACATCAAATGCTCCTGCCTTAAATTTATCTTTCCTTTTTTCTGATTGTTTAATAATCTGTCTTTCAATTTTAGGAAGTGCAAGGTCAATATTTTCATACATATTTTCCCCTGTAACTTCTGAACGGTACAATAATCCTTTATTTGTTATCGTAAGCTCTAATTTATAAGTTTTGTTTTCCAATTTACATACGACTCTTGCAGTTGCATCATCACCAAAATATCTATCAAGTTTATTTATCTTTTTTGTTAAAAGTTCCTTTAATCTATTTCCAATATCATAATTTCTTTCTATAAATTCAATTTTCATACATCCTCCGTTAGTATTATACCAAATTTAAACTATAAAAACAAACATTTATGCATTATTTTCACTTTCAAATGTTAATTCATTACCTTCGCAATCAATAATAATTGTTCCTTCTTTTTCAAGCTCACCTAAAAGCATTTTTTCTGCAATTCTATCTTCTATTTCTTGTTGAATATATCTTTTAAGTGGTCTAGCGCCATATTCAGCATTTGCACACCCATTATTAACAACTAAATTTAAAGCATCTTCTGTTATTTTTAACTCTAAATTTTGTTTCTTCAATCTTTCATTTATGTTGCTTATAAGCATTTTGGCAATTTTTGTTAAATCTTCCTTAGATAATGGATGGAAAACGCAAATAACATCAATTCTGTTAATAAATTCTGGTTTAAACTTATGCTTCAATGCCTCTAAATATATTTTCTTGACCTCAGTCATATCTCTTTGCTCTTCATTTTCATTAAATCCCAAATGTTTAGCTCTGACTTCTGCTGAACCAAGATTACTTGTCATAATTATTATTGTATTTCTAAAACTTACAAGTCTACCTTGTCCATCGGTCAATCTTCCATCATCTAAAATTTGCAATAGCGCATTAAAAATATCAGGATGAGCTTTCTCTATCTCATCAAACAACACAACACTATAAGGTCTGCGTCTGACTTGTTCTGTCAATTGACCACCTTCATCGTATCCAACATATCCAGGAGGAGCACCAATCAACTTAGCCACTGAATGACTTTCCATATACTCACTCATATCAAGTCTGATGATGTTATTTTCGTTATCAAACATTGCTTCAGCTATTGCTTTTGAAAGCTCTGTTTTACCAACACCTGTTTGCCCCATAAACAAGAATGAGCCAATTGGTCTTTTATTATCTTGGAGACCAACTCTTGAACGCCTGATTGCCCTTGCAACTGCATTTACAGCCTCTTCCTGTCCTACAACTCGCTTATGCAATATTTCTTCCAAATGAATAAGCCTATCTTTTTCTGACTCAGTTATTTTTGTAACAGGAATACCTGTCCATTTTGATACAACTTCTGCAATTTCATTTGCACCTATTGAGCTCGATGCTCTCTTTACTGTCTTGTTATAATCAGCATTCAATGTTTCAAGTTCGTTTTCAAGCTTAATTATTTCAGATTGTAATTTCGCAGCCTTCTCATAATTTCTTTGTATTGAAGCATCATCTCTGTTTGCAGAAAGTTGTTTTATTTTTTCTTCTTTTTCCCTAATTGCACTTGGTTTTAAATTAAAGTTAACTTTTGCTTTACTACTTGCTTCGTCAATTAAATCTATTGCTTTATCTGGCAAGCTTCTATCCATTATATACCTGTCTGAAAGTGTTGCAGCTGCCTCAATTGCTTCTGGGGTTATGGTTATTTTATGGAATGCTTCATAAGCATCTTTTAAGCCTTTCAATATTTCAATTGTCTGTTCAACGGTTGGTGGATTTACCATTATAGGTTGAAATCTTCTTTCCAATGCCTTATCTTTTTCCACAAATTTTTTATATTCATCTGTTGTAGTTGCACCAATCGTTTGCAATTCTCCACGGGCAAGATAAGGTTTTAGCATATCAGCAGGACTTGTTTCACCTTTTTCAGAACCAGCTTGTGCAAGAGTGTGAATTTCATCTATAAACACAATGATATTTTTACTTGCTATTATTGTTTCTATAACATCTTTAAGCCTTTCTTCCATACTACCGCGATATTTTGTTCCTGCCATAAGCCCACCAATTTCAAGTGAATATATAATTTTATCTTTCAATAATTCTGGTACATTTCCTTCTACAATTGCCTGAGCCAAGCCTTCAACTACTGCTGTTTTACCAACACCAGCCTCACCAATTAAAACAGGATTATTTTTTGTTTTTCTACAAAGAATTTCAATAACTCTTTCAATCTCCTGTTCACGACCTATAATTGGGTCAATTTTGCCTTCCCTAGCTTTTAATGTGATATCCGTACCCATTGATAACAATTTTTCTGGAAGAGTGCTTTTCATTCCTGTGCTCCCAGCATCTATATCATTTGAATTGGAATTAGAATTATTTTGACCTTGTAAATATGTTAATACTTTTGTTTTTAATTCATTTATATTTACTCTAAAATATGCAAACATAAGCCTATATGCAAAGCTTCCACTACTAGACAAAAGAGCATACAATAGATGTTCAGTACCAATAAAATTGTGTCCAAGTTGCATAGCTATATTTTGAGCCAATCTAAACAAATCCTTAACTCTTGGAGTAAATTCAATTTCCGTCCCAAAAATTTGAATGCTATCAGCATTTTCTTCAAGTACATTTTCCATACTTTCTTCTGTGATACCATATTCAGCTAAAAGTTTTGATGAAGCACACTCTTTTACGCTTGTAATTCCATACAAAATATGTTCTGTTCCAACTTCATTACTACCTAATTCTTTTGCTATTTTGCCAGCATTTTTTATAACTTTTTCAGCACTATCTGAAAAAGAATTCAAATTACTCATACTAATCACCTCTTTTCAATATTATAAACCCACATATGAATTTAATCAATTAAATTAAAAATTCTTTTTGCAATTTTTTTACAATTACTATAAATATCTTCAATATTTTCTCCAATATAAAATTTACCATTTTCATAAAGAATTTTACCATTCACCATAGTAAAATATACATCAGAGCTTTTTGCAGAATAAACAATGTTAGAAATAATGTTATTTAGTGGTTGATGGTGAACTGCGTTTAAATCCAATAAAATTAAATCTGCTAAATTCCCAACTTTAATATCACCACACCTATCAAAGCCTAAAGCAGTTGCACCATTTTTAGTTGCCATTTCTATTACCTGCTTAGCAGAAATAATAGATGCATCATATAAAAGTGCCTTATTTAAAGTTGCAACCAAAAACATCTCTTTAAACATATCAAAAGCATTATTACTAGCTACGCCGTCAGTACCTATACATATATTCAAGCCCTGATTCAACATTGAATAAATTGGAGCAATACCAGAAGCAAGTTTAAGGTTACTTGAAGGGCAAGTAACAACATTCACATTATAATCTGCCAAAATTTTTATATCATCTTTATCTAAGTGCACGCAATGATACAAAGTTGTTTTTCTGTCTAAAAAACCAATATTTTCCAAATATTCAGGTGGAGTACATTCATTTTTTACAGTACAATCTCCAACTTCTTTCAATGTTTCAGACATATGCATACTCATTGGAAGTTTGTTTTTAGCAGAATAATCAACTAAATAATTTAGTTCATCATCGCTTAATGTATAAATTGAATGTGCATAGATTACAGGTTTTATAAGTTCATTATCTAGTTGGGAAATTATTGAGTCCAAAAACTCTTTCATTTTGCCATCTTCACATTCTTGAAAGTTATTTGGTATTCCAATTCTACATCTAATACCACTTTTATTTATCGCTTCCAAAAGCTTATCATAAAAGAAATAACACTCTTCAATTGTTGTAATTCCTGCCCTAACCTGCTCAGCAATACCAAGCATTTCTCCCCAATAAACATCTTCTGGTGTTAGTTTTTGCTCTGCTGGGAAGATTTTATCAAAAAGCCAAGAATTTAAGTCGATATCGTCTGCAATACCTCTAAAAATGGACATTGGACTATGAGTGTGCGCATTTACAAAGCCTGCCATTAACAGATTACCATTAACATCTATTTTTCTATCAGAAATGGTGTCTATTGAACTTCCAACATATGTTATTACATTATCTTCTACAACAACATCTCCTTTTATTATTTCACCAGCAGATAAAATATTTGCATTGTAAAAATGATATTTCATAAACTTGTCTCCCTGTGTCTTATTTATATGTGTATTCTAACAAAAAAAGGAGAAATAGTAAAATGAAAGAAAGGGTTATTTTACATTGTGATGCTAATAGTTTTTATGCTTCCGTTGAATGTGCAATAAATCCAGAACTTAAAGGAAAGGCAGTTGCCGTTTCTGGAAATCCACAAAAAAGAACAGGAATTATTCTTGCTAAGAATGATATTGCAAAAAAATATGGAATAAAAACAGGTGAAGCAATTTGGCAAGCAAAAGAAAAATGCCCAGAACTCATATGTGTTTCTCCAAATCACGAATTATATGAAACTTACTCTAAAAAACTACACGAAATATATTCAACCTACACTCACCTTATTGAGCCATTTGGTATTGATGAATGTTGGTTGGATGTCACAGAAACGGAACAGCTTTTTAATGGTGCATTAAATTTAGCAGAAGACATCAGAGCAAGGGTTAAAAGTGAATTAAATATAACTGTATCAATTGGAGTTAGTTTTAGTAAACTTTTTGCAAAACTTGGTAGCGACATTAAAAAACCAGATGCAATAACTGTTATACCAAAGCAAAACTTCAAAGCTTTAACATATTTACTTCCAATAAGTAGTATTGTTGGCATAGGAAGAAAAATGGAAATGCATCTATCAAAAATGAATATAACAACAATTGGAGATTTGGCAAATATTCCAACAGAAATATTAAAGCATAAATTTGGTATTGTTGGCGAAGAATTAAGTTTAAAAGTGAAAGGAATATATAATGAAACAGTTAAAAGTATATATGAAGACGAACTTCCCAAAAGCGTTGGAAATGGAACAACAACCATAGTCGACATTTTTACTCCCAAAGAAGTTAATGATACAATACTATATTTATCAGAAGAAGTTGGAAGAAGATTAAGAGAAAAAAAACTCTTTTCCTATGCTATTTCAGTTACCGTAAAAACTTGTGAATTTAAGTATGAGCATCATTCTTGCAAAATGCAAGCCCCAACAAACAGCACAAAGGACATTGCTGAAAATGCAATGAAACTTCTTAATAGTTTTTGGGATTATAAAGAAAAAATAAGAGCAATAAGAATTTGCTGTTCTTCCCTTTCAACAATGCCCATTAAACAACTATCTATGTTTGATAAAACAACAAAAAATGCAGAATTAAGCAAAGCAATAGATATAATTAGAAGAAAATATGGTGAAGATATAATCAAGTCAGCAAGCTTAAAAAAGGCAAACTTTTTAAGATAAAAAATTAAAATAAATGGGAAATTTTTATTGACATTTATTTTTATAATGATATATACTAACAAGGCTTAGGGGTGTAGTTAAACGGTATAGCGATGGTCTCCAAAACCATTATTGAGGGTTCGATTCCTTCCACCCCTGCCAAGATGCACAATAACTTGTGCATTTTTTTATTTTTATTATATAAAAACTTGATATTAATTTTTAATTAATTTAATATATAATTATGAAAAATATAACTCTATATACAGATGGTGCCTGTTCAGGAAATCCAGGAGCTGGTGGCTGGGCTTGTGTACTAATTTTTAATGATAATAAAAAAGAAATGTCAGGTGGAGAAAGCTTAACAACAAATAATAAAATGGAGCTTATGGCTGTTATAAATGGATTAAAGGCATTAAAGGAACCTTGTAATGTTGAAATATTCTCAGACACAGCTTATGTTGTGAATGCTTTTTTAAATGATTGGATTGGAAATTGGATAAAAAATGGCTGGAAAACATCAAATAAAAAGGAAGTTTTAAATCAAGAGCTTTGGAAAGAACTTATACAATTATCCAGAATTCATAATATACATTGGAATAAAGTTAAAGGACATTCAGATAATGAACTTAATAACAGATGTGATGAACTAGCAAGAAACGAGGTAGAAAAAATACTTAAAAACAAATAAGTTTTTAAGTATTTTTTTATTATTGTTTATCATTGCCTATTGTATAATCATAACAATCAGCGCTACACAAATCATAACAAGTCCAAGTGCTTTACAAATCAAGTATACATTGTCATTGTTTGGAATTTCCTTTTCCTTTCTAACAACTCTGGCAATTTTTCTTGCAAGGAATGTTATAGCAAGTCCAAGTGCTGCTAAAACTAAACCTGTTATTACATTTGGCATTGCTAGTCTTGTCAATAAATCTACAAACAAAAGCATAAATTCTCCTTATCTATTGATACAATTTTAGCACGACATAATTAATTTTTCAATAGTTTTTTTAAAAAAACTTTAAAAATTAACATTATTCATAAATTTTGAATAGAATTTTTATAGTCAAGGAGGAAAAATGAAAAAAATAGCTGGCTTTATGGCGTGCTTAATGCTCATTATTGGTGTTTCTCTATTTAGCATAGGCTGTGGTGGTGACAACGATAACAAAATTAATCTAGTTGAAGTAACGCATAGCATCTTTTATGCACCATTATATGTAGCATTAAATAACGGGTATTTTGAAGATGAAGGACTTGAAGTTGAATTAACAAATGCTGGAGGCTCAGATAAAGGAATGACTGCCCTTCTTTCTGGGAGTGCAGACATAGGACTTTTGGGCCCAGAAGCAACGGTTTATGTTGTTGATGGTGGTGCAAGCGATCACCCTGTTGTTTTTGGTCAATTGACAAAAAGAGATGGCTCATTTATTGTTGCAAAAACAGATACAAATGATTTTAATTGGAGTGATTTAAAAGGTAAAACAATAATTGGTGGCAGAAAAGGTGGAATGCCTGCAATGACCCTTCAATATGTAATTGAAGAAGCTGGTCTGACAATTGGTACAGGTGAAAATGAAGTTAATTTAAGAACTGATGTTGAATTTAACTTAACAGCAAGTGTTTTTGAAAGTACTGATGCCGAGTACTGTACATTGTTTGAACCAACAGCAAGCGATATGGAAGCAAAAGGAAAAGGATATGTCGTTGCAAGTGTGGGCTTAGAAAGTGGCGAAGTTCCCTACACTGCTTTCTGTGCAACAAAATCTTATTTAGAAAATAATAGAGACAATGCGAAAAAATTCTTAAAAGCAGTTATGCGCGGATTAGAATTTTTAAAATCAGCAAGTGTAGATGAAATATATGAAGCATTATTACCATCATTTGACGGATTTGATAAACAAAGCATAATAACATCAATAAATAGCTATATAGCATCTGATGCTTGGAATTCAACACCTGTAATGAGTGAAAATGCATATAACAGAATGTTAGATATAATGGATAATGCTGGTGAATTAAACAATAAAAATAATATTCCATTCAGCAAGGTTGTAGATAACAGCATAGCGAACGAACTAATGGCAGAGCTTGTTGCATAAAAAGAAATTAAATTTAAAAAAACAAATAAACCACTAGCTTAGCTTGTAGTTTTATTAGAAAAAAAATTCTATGAAAACAATTCATAGAATTTTTTAATAGAGAACTAATAATTATATTATGCCCAAGCAGAACCGTTCCAAGTATAAGTTGTAACACCGTCAGTTAAAATCGTACCAGATGAAACATTTTGTAACAACTTAGTTTTTGCGTCTTCTATTTCACCAACACCAATTTTCATTATTAATTTATCCCCCGTTAATAATCCTGATGACTTAACTGTTGTTCTACCATCACTCCAATCAACATTACTTGCATCTATTAACCTACAATGGGCTTGAGAAAGCGATGGAAAATTAAAATATGTTGACTCAATAATTAAATAAGGCATTGAAACTTCAGAATTAAAATCGTTAAGCGATGTAACATTTTTAGGAATATAGAGTGGAGATTTGGTTCCTGCCCCTGATAAGTATAATGTTAAAGTAAAAGCAGAGTTGTTGGGAACATTAAACTTGGGAGACATATTATCATAAAGCCTTAAAGAATTAACGCTTTCAGGAATACATAGCAAAGATGGAGCAGGGGAAGGAAACGTATTAAATAATATGCTTGTAACACCATCTAAAAATATTAAATTAGTATTTGCTTTTAAACCATTAAATTGACTACCTACATTAAAATTTGTACAATTTGAAGGAATAACTAATGTTGTTGGTTTTTCTGAAAGACTTGTATACACAGAAGACAATCCTGTAATGGTTGTTGTCCCTTCAAAATATTCAGGATGAACTTCAATTTTTTCAACATCAAAATCAATAGTAACAGGTTCATTTGTTATTTTTGTCACAAAACTTCCTAATGTTATTTCCATTCTGTAAGTTTTTTGATTGTCTGCATTAACCGTCCCCGAATATCCATCAAGAATGAATCCTGTTGGATAATTTTCAAAAATATGAATGTATTTGTACAAAGAATTTAAATTTTCACCTGTTGTAGAATATGCACTTCCAGCAAATGTCGTCATTATACTTTTTGCATTTGATGTAGGATTTACCCAAACCATTTCTTCAGAATAATTAGTAAATGTAAACTCATACACAACAGTTGGTTCTTGAGTACTGAAATCAATTGCTCCTATATCCCAATCACTTCTATCTGTTGTTCCATCAGAAGCTACAAATGTACTTTTGGGTGCTGAACCATCCGGAGTACCATCTGCCTTTGGTTTATAAGAATATGCTTCGTATTCTTGTTTTACTGTATTTGCACTTGCTGGTGTTGCACCTTGTTTTAGTGCGCCGTCAACTTTGACAAAAACACTATCTGCACTAAAATTTAAATTACTCGTTACGCTAAATGAAACAGATGTTGCTGCAAAAACACATACCACCAATAAACTCAAACAAAAACATACTGTTGAAGCTAATGCTAAAATTTTTGCTCTCTTTTTCATTATCTATCCCCTTTTTATATGTTTACCAAAAATTAAAATATAATTTAATTTTTCTTAATTTTACATTTTTATTTATATAATGTCAAATTTTTTTATTAGAATTTTAAAGTTTTTTAGAACATATACAAAAAAATCCAAACAAATTGTTTGGATTTTTTTATTACATATGCTTTCTTGCTTTTTTTCTTGCTGCTTCTCTTTTTTTCTTTTTTGCAACACTTGGCTTGTCATATGCTTCTTTCTTTCTTATATCTCCAATAATGCCATCTTTTTGACATTTTCTTTTAAAGCGTTTAAGAGCACTTTCTAAGCTTTCGTTTTCGCCCACTTTAACTGTTGTCATTGTTTTCACCACCTTTTTGTTTTATATTTAGCATTCTATGGTGCTATTGGAAGAATTTCTCCCCCAAGTATGTGAATATGCAAATGCATTACGCTTTGACCAGCATTTCCCCCTTGATTTATGATAAGTCTATAACCATCTTCCAAACCAAGTTCAGACTGTAAAGAAGGCAAAAAACGCAACATTTTTGCAAGTTTTATTGCGTCATCTTCGCTTTGGTCAAAAAGTCCAACATAATGCTTCTTAGGTATTAGTAAATAATGTTTTTTTGCTTTATGACTTATATCATCAATAACAATAAAATCATTATTTTCAAAATGTTTTTTTGATGGAATTTTTCCATCAATTATATCACAAAACACACACATTTTTAATTAGCCTTTTTTTCTTTCTTTTCTGTTTCAACAACTTTTTTGCCATCGTACATTCCACAAGCTTTGCAAACTTTGTGTGGAAGTTTTAGTTCGTGACAATGTGGACATTCAACAAGTGTTACTGTGCCAGCTTTAAAGTTTGCAGAATTTCTTTTATTTCTTCTTGCCTTTGAAACCTTACCCTTTGGTACTGCCATTTTATCAACTCCTTTCTCTATATATTAACCAAAATTTATTCTTGGTCAGAGGAAACAACTTCCCCATTGTAGATTTCGTCTGCTGCTAAGCTTATAGCTTTTTTATCACTTTTTTCAATTTCAGCAGGAATTCTTTTTTCAAGCTCTTTTGCTCTTTTTGCAAGAACGCAACTGAGCTTATATTTATTTCCACCGAATTTACTTGCCAATTCATCGATTGGTGGTTCAATCATTGCCATACTTTTAACACCTCGCTTTTTAACTTAGAGAGTATATCACAAGTTTTTCATTTTGTACACACTTTTTAAAAATTTTTTTCATTTTATTTTAAATTTGTACATTAAATTATATCATTTTATAAAAATCTTGTTCCATAACTACATTAATTCCCAAATTTCTTGCTTTGGCAAGCTTACTTCCTGCATTTTGACCAACTATAACATAATCGGTTTTTTTAGAAACACTATCAATAACTTGTACTCCAAAACTTTCTAGCAGTTCAGTTAGTTGTTGTCTATTGTATTTTTCAAAAGTACCTGTAATTACAACTTTTTTGTTTGTAAAGGTATTTTGTTTTATTTCAGAATAATAGTCTTCAATTTTAATGTAATTTAAAAGCTTACAAATTT
Organism: uncultured Clostridia bacterium; assembly: GCA_944349805.1. Classification (GTDB taxonomy): domain Bacteria; phylum Bacillota; class Clostridia; order Christensenellales; family UBA1242; genus Caccopulliclostridium. The sequence goes on along the minus strand of CALVNP010000055.1, from coordinate 3,697 downwards.
CTTCTAGATTTTTATCATTGTGAAAATATTCATATAAATTTTGGGCTATTACATCTCCAATATTATAAATGTTTAAAATATCTTCAAATTTTGCATTCTTTAAATTATCTATTGTTTTAAATTTTTTTGCAATATCTTTTGCTGTTTTAACCCCCACGCCGTCAATTCCTAAAGCATAAATAAATTTAGGAAGTGTAGTAATTTTTGAACTTTCTATTGAAGATAATAGATTTTGAGCTTTTTTATCTTTAAAATTTTCTAATTTTAAAAAGTCTTCTTTTGTCAATTCGTATAGTTGATGAAAACTTTTTACTCCTAATTTATAGAACAATTCTTCTGCTGTCATTATACTAAAGCCATCAATATCCACTCCCTCTTTAGAAGCAAAATTTGTGATTCTATCTATAATTTGTTCTGGGCAGTTATCTTTATTGGGGCAAAAAAGATTTGCTCCATTTTCTATCACATCTGTTCCACAACTAGGGCACTTTTGAGGCGCTATAATTTCCGTACTATTTGGCAAATCTTCTGCAATACCTAAAATTTCTGGTATTACTTCATTACTTCTCCTTACAAAAACTCTACTTCCAATTTTTACTTGTTTTCTTTTTATATCTCCAAAGTTGTTTAATGTTGCTCTCCTTATACTTGCTCCAGCCAGCTCAACAGGTTCTATCACGCCAATTGGTGTAATTTTTCCCGTTCTTCCAACCTGCCAAACAACATCTTCAAGAATTGTTGATATTTCTTCAGGTTTAAATTTATATGCTATTGCCCATTTGGGAAATTTTGCCGTATAGCCGAACTCTTGTCTATGTTCCACTTGATTTAGTTTTATTACTATTCCATCCATCAAAATGTTGTAATTTTTCTTTTCTACATCAATTCTTTCAATTTCTTTCCAAATTTCTTCAAAACTATTGCATACTTTGAAAAAATCCCCCGTTTTAAAGCCATTTTCAATCAAAAAATCATTCATTTCCTGCTGAGTGTTAAAAGTCTTTCCATCACATTTTAAAATTTGATAAGTAAACCAATCTAGTTTGCGTTTTGCTGTTTCCTTTGGATCTAAATTTCGTATTGCTCCTGCAACAGCATTCCTTGCATTTTTTAATGGTTCTTTTGATGTTTTATTATAATCGGCAAGATTTGATAATGTTATCATTCCCTCACCCTGAACAATTAACTCATTTTTAAATGGTATTTTGAGTGGTACACTCTTTATTGTCTTTACCTGCAAGGTTACATTTTCACCCACTAAACCATTCCCACGAGTTCCTGCTTCAACAAAATATCCATCTTTATATTTACACACAATTGTAAGTCCATCATATTTGTATTCCACAGAAAAATTTGCAGATGGATATATTTTTTTTATATCATTAACCCATTTTTTCAATTCTTCCGATGATTGACATTTATCCAAACTAAATAATTGAACTTCGTGGTTATATTTTATAAACCCATCTAAAATTTGCCCACCTACCCTTTGTGTTGGAGAATTTGGAAGAATTATTCCACTTTTTCTTTCCAGCTCTACAAGTTCATCATATAGCTTATCGTATTCATAATCAGAAATTGTTGGTTTATCGAGTACATAATAATTGTATATATGCTTGTCAAGTTCGTTTACCAGCTCCTTCATTCTATCCATTTTAATTCTCCTATTTTATAATTTTTAATGGTGCAATCTCTAATAATAATGTTTTAATTCCTATGCCATTAAATTCAATATCAGCACATTTTTTATCTTGAGAAATAGATTTTATGATACCTATACCAAATTTTGTATGCAATACCATTTGTCCTGTTTTGTATTTGCTTGTGTCTGCCTTGCTTGTTGTTGTAAATGCCTGATAAGCAGTCTTAAACGAATCTATGTTGTGACTATATTTTGGTTCTTCTTTCTTTTCAAAATAATTACTCCTTGGTTTTATGCTCGAATAACCAAGCTCATTTAAAAATCTGCTTGGAATCATATAATCCCGTTTACCATAAATAAATCTTGTTCTGCAATTTGTCAAATACAAATTTTTTTCTGCTCTAGTTATTCCAACATACATAAGTCGTCTTTCTTCTTCCATCTCAGAATCCAAGCCTATTGCACGGGAAATTGGAAATATTTTTTCTTCTAAACCAACAATAAAAACAACCTTAAATTCCAACCCTTTTACTGAATGTACAGTTGCAACTGTTACATTATTGCTTTCATCATAACTATCTATGTCGTTTATAAGAGAAACACTTTCTAAATATTCAGTTAAGCTTGCATTTGGATTTTTGTATACAAAATTTTGAATTGATGATAAAAATGTATCAATATTTAATGATTTATCAATATCTTCATCATTTTTGCCTTTATATGCTTCTTTTATTCCAAACTTTTCTATTACTTCACTTGCAAATTCGTCTAATGCTTCAATTTCAAATGATGAAAACAATTGTTTATAAATACCAGCAAAATTTCCAAATTTGTTTATGTATGTTCTTTCTTTTGTATAGGTTTCAATATTTAAACAAGCTTCTAACATTGAAATATTATTTTGTGTTGATGTCTGTTTTAAAAATGCTATCGCTGAATCACCTATTCCTCTTTTAGGGAAATTTATAACTCTTAAAAATGCTTGTTCATCTTTGGGATTTACAAACAACCTTAAATAAGACAAGATATTTTTTATCTCTGCCCTTTCGTAAAACTTAAAACCACCAAAAAGTTTATAAGGAATGTTATATGCTAGTAATTTATCTTCAAAAGGTAAAGTTAATGCGTTTAATCTTAACAAAATTGCAAAATCTTTGTAATTGTAACCTTTATTATTTACAAGCGAGTATATTGTTCCACAAACATAATCTGCTTCTTCTTGTTCATCATTTAATTCTCTTCTTACAATTTCATTACCTTCTTCATTTTCTGTCCACAAATTTTTTTGATATCTGGATTTGTTATTCTTTATTAATAAATTTGCAGTATTTAAAATGTTTTTTGTGGAACGATAGTTTCTTTCAAGTTTGAACATCTGTACATCTTTAAAATTGTCTTTAAATTTATATATATTTTCAAAATTTGCACCACGCCAAGAATATATACATTGGTCCTCATCACCAACCACAAATATGTTGTTATGTTTGCTTGCAAGTTTTTTAACCAAATCGAATTGTATTTTGTTTGTATCTTGAAACTCATCTACTAAAATGTATTGGAATCTATCAGCATAATAGTTTAAAATTTCTGGACATCTTTCAAATAATCTATCGGTCAAAATTAACAAATCGTCAAAATCTAATGCATTGTTAGATTTCAAAATTTGCTCGTATCTTGCAATTGCCGATACATAATCCTCAATATCATCTGAATTATTTGATAATTTATAAGATGTTAAATTGTTATAGTTGTTTTTGTAATTAGAAATATGAAAACTTAAATTCTTTTTGAACTTTTCATCTTCTACCCTATCTAACTCCACTTGAATTTGTTTTATTACTTTATCAGTATCGCTATCAGAATAGATTGTAAAATTAGTATCGTATTTATCATCTAAATTTGCTATATTGCTTCTCAAAATTTTTGCGCACATAGAATGAAAAGTGGAAATCCAAATTTTGTCTCCACCAACAACCATTTGTTCGACCCTTTCCTTCATCTCATTTGCAGCTTTATTTGTGAATGTTATTGCTAATATATTAAATGGATTAACAC
>CALVNP010000054.1 GCA_944349805.1 uncultured Clostridia bacterium | reverse complement strand
AAAAAAAGAAGTTGAACATTTTTAAATAGGTAAAAGTTTGCTATGTGAAATTATTATTTGTTTTCATATTGGAAATAAAGACGTAAAACAAATTGTAGTTGAAGGAGGAATTCACGCAAGAGAGTATATTTCAACGCTATTTTTGTTAAAGGAAATACACTTTTTAAAAAGCTTCGATTTAAATGGTGGCATTTATTTTATTCCTATGATGAATCCCGACGGTATTAGAATGGTTCTTGATGGTGTTGACTTTATTAATGATGAAAAGTTAAAAGAAATTTTGCTGTTGATAAATGAAAGCGATGATTTTTCACAATGGAAAGCAAATGCAAATGCTGTTGATTTAAATGTAAATTTTGATGTGTTTTGGGGGAAAGGCTCTCAAAATGTTAAAAAATTGGCAAAAGCTAATTTTATAGGTTATTATCCGAACTCAGAAATAGAAAATATAAATTTTTTAAAATTTATTGAGAAAAATAAAGTTGATGGAAGTTTGTCATTTCATTCTAAAGGAGAAGTTGTTTATTATGGCTTTAAAATGTCGGGGAAAAGGTTAAAAGAGGAAAAAAAGATGGTAAAAAATATATGTAAAATAAATGGTTATACTCCTGTTAAAACTAAAAATTCAACCGGGGGATTAAGTGATTATTTGAGCTATTTTTATAATATTCCTGCTTTTACTATAGAGCTTGGAAGCGATTTTCTTAATCACCCTATATCAGAAAAATATTTGTATGATATCTTTAAAAAAAATAAAGATATTGTTTTAACTTTTTTAAATTGCTTGTAAAAATTTGACATTTTTTAATAAATTAAGGTATATTTAATTTTAATGATTATTAAAAATAAAAATTTAAAGTTTATAGTTGATTGCCTACTAGTTTTGGTGGGTGGATTTCTTATAGCTTTTGCTTTTAATACCTTCTTGTTTCCTAGTGATATTTTACCAAGTGGTTTTTCTGGTATAGCAAAAATTATAAATGTACTTTTTGCAAGATATGTTGGAATTGATATTCCTGTTTCCGTTGTGTATATTTTACTAAATGCTTTGCTTTACATTTTAGCTTTAAAATATATGGGCAAACGTTTTGCAATTTTGTCTCTTGTCGGGATTGTGAGTTACACTTTGTTTTTGCAATTTGTCAATTTTAATCTACCCATAGAAAATGATGCTTTATTGTTTGCTTTATATGGTGGTATCATTGCTGGGTTGGGTACGGGTATAATGTTGCGTGGGCGTGGTTCAACGGGTGGAAGTGAGTTGCTTGCAAGCATAATTAATAAAAAATTTCCAAATTTTACAGTTGGAAATGTTTTAATTTGTATTAATGCTGTTGTGATATTTGCTTCAATTTTGGTGTATGATGTTTCATCAGCATTATATTCTTTAATTGCAATTTTTCTTTCTGGAAGAGTTGCAGACTATGTTGTTGCTGGAGTTCAAAGTGTACGAGCTTACTGTATCATATCTTACAAAAATCCCGAAATCGCAAAGAGAATTATGAATGAAGTTGCAAGGGGAGTTACGGGTATGAATGTAAGTGGGATGTATACAAAGGCATCTCAAACAATGTTGCTTGTGCTTGTAAATAGGGGACAAGTTTCTCACTTGAAGTACATTGTTGCTGATTGTGATGAAAATGCATTCATATTTTCTTGCCCCGTTACAGAAGTTTCTGGGGGTGGATTTGTTCCATTAAAGAAAAACGGAATGATTTTGTACAATTACTATAAACACAGAAAGAAGAAATATAAAAGATACATTCCAAACAATAGAATAATTTTTAGATATAAGAATGTTGACGGCTTAGAAACAAAGAAGGAAAGTAAAAAATCAAAAAATATAAGGAAGGGCAAATGAATTATCAAGAACTAATTGATTTAGCAAATGAAGCAAAAAAACATAGTTATTGTCCATATTCTAAATTTAGTGTTGGAGTGGCATTACTGACTAAAAGTGGCAAAGTGTACTTGGGAGCAAATATAGAAAACTCTTCTTATGGGGCAACTATTTGTGCTGAACGAGTTGCTTGTGTAAAGGCAATTTATGACGGCGAAAAAGAGCTTAGTGCAATAGCTTTGGCTTGCAATGAAGATGTTGTTTGTTACCCTTGTGGAATATGCAGACAATTTTTAAGTGAATTTGGGAACATTGATGTTGTACTCAGTAAAAATGGTATATTGGTTGATGTTGTAAAACTATTTGATTTACTTCCTCATCCGTTTGAGCTTAATTAAAAATTCAGAAATGACAAAGGATAATGTGAAAAATGCAAAAGTTAATTAATGAAGAAAAACCACTTTTAGATGAAAATGGTAAACTTGCAGAAAAGGGATACTCGACAAAAATGTTACTAAAATATGACAGAAAAATGATCAAGTCAAGCAAGTTAAAAATTAAAGAATGGGATTATTATTTAATTTATAATGAAAATTTTGGAGTTGCATTTACAGTGGCAGATAATGGTTATATGGGGTTATATAGTGCGACATTTTTAGATTTTGTAAATAAAAATGAAATTACAAAGACCAATATGAGTTTTATGCCATTGGGTAAAACTAATATGCCTAGCTCATCATCTTTTGGTAATATTGAAATAAAAAACAAAAAATACAATTATTTTTTTCAAGTTAATGAAAAGGGAAGAGAAATTAATGTTTACATAAAGAATTTTTATAAAGGTGAATCTTTAATAGCAAATGTAAAACTTTACGATGAACCTAAAGAAAGTATGTGTATTGCAACTCCATTCTGGGAAAAAGAGAACTGTTTTTATTATAATCATAAAGTTGTTGGTTATAAGGTTAAGGGAATGGTCAAAATTGGAAACAATAAATATGACTTTGAAGAAAATTCACAGGGTATATTAGATTGGGGACGAGGTGTTTGGCCATATAAATGTACTTGGCTTTGGGGTGCTTGTGCAAGAGAAATATCTGGGAAGAAATTTGGATTTAATATTGGTGCAGGATTTGGGGACACATCAAACGCATCAGAGAATATGATTTTTTATGATGGAAATGCTCATAAGCTAGAAGATGTTAAATTTGAAATTCCTAAAACACAAAAAGGAAAAGATGACTTTTTACAACCTTGGGCAATGACATCGAGTGATGGAAGACTAGATTTAAAGTTTGAACCAATTTTAGATAGACATAGCAATACAAATGCACTTGTTATTTCCAGCAATCAGCATCAGGTGTTTGGCAGGTACAGTGGCAAAATTATTTTAGATAACGGCGTAAAGGTTGAAATAAAAAACCTTTTAGGTTTTGCAGAAAAAGTTGTAAACAGATGGTAAAAAAGCACAAGATATTGTGCTTTTTATGGTTCTAACCAACAATCAGGATTTGCATAAATTTCATTTTTAACTTTTGAATATTCCTGCATTATTAATTTGTTTATGTATGGGTTTAGGTCGGGTACTCTATCATATTCGTTTTCACTCATTATTTTATATTTTTTTACTAACAGTTTTTTTATAATTTTTGAAACTGTTTGATAATGTTCTTTTTTCTCAGTATCACTTAAAAATGGAAATGCTTTCTTGTTAATTTGATAGGAGTATTCATTTTGTGTTGAGTTTAAATCTAAGGTGAACAATGAATAGGTGTTGCTTATGTTTCTTTTTTCTAATGCGATAAAATCGATTATTGCACTCATTTTACCTTCTCTCCATGGGATTTGGGGGTGTTCACTATCTAAGGCATAATTTATTCTCCTTTCAAATTCATCAACAATGGTTAACGGAATTGCAAAACCTAAATTGTGTCTTAAAGCTGTTAATGGCATATCATAGTGATAATCCATAATTTGACGAGGAGTTATCTTTTTTAGATTTCCAATGATCTTTGTTGTAGAGGCTAGACCTATTGATTTTATATCTAATCCGTATTTCATTACTCCTAATTTTATATTATCAATAGTATCGTACCTTGGCCAAATTAAATGTTGATAAATTACATAATTTTCTTTGGTTTTATTAATTTTTGATAAAAGCTTTTGTAACATACATATTAATTCAGTTTCTGTAACTTTGTTTTTAACAAGCAAATCTGATGTCGTAAAACAATTATTGTTCCACATAAATACTCCTAAACCTTATAAAAGTAGCATATGTTTAATTATTTTTCAATATTAAAATTAAATATTTTAAAAACGTTTGACAAATTTTATAAAGTGTGTTTACTCTTGTTGTAAAAGGAGATAAATATGAAAAAATTTATATGTACAGTATGTGGTTATGTTTATGAAGGCGATACACCACCAGAAAAATGTCCTGTGTGTGGTGCGCCTTCTAGTGCATTTAAAGAACAAGATGATGGACTGGCGTGGGCGTCAGAGCACTCTGTGGGTGTTGCAAAAAATGTTGATGAGCAAATTAAGGAAGGGCTAAGAATGAACTTTAACGCAGAATGCACAGAAGTGGGAATGTATCTTGCAATGTCAAGGGTTGCAACAAGGGAAGGTTATCCTGAAATTGGAGATTATTACAGGGTTGCAGCTTTTGAAGAAGCAGAACACGCAGCAAAGCTTGCTGAACTTTTAGGTGAAATTGTTACAGATTCAACAGAGAAAAATTTAGAGATGAGAGTGGAAGCAGAATTTGGGGCAACTGATGGAAAAACAAAGCTTGCTAAAAGAGCAAAAGAATTAAATCTTGATGCGATACACGATTCTGTACACGAAATGGCGAGAGATGAAGCAAGACACGGTAAGGCTTTTCAGGGATTATTAAATAGATATTTTAAAAATTAAGGTATAAAAAAACTACAATCAACTTGTAGTTTTTTATTTATTTTCAAATATAACGGAAATTGTTGCGTTTATTTTTAATTCTCCTTTCATAAATTTTGTAATTTCGTTTATTGCTTGTGCATAACCCATATTGTTTCTTAAACATACAATATTATTTTTTTCTTCTACAATCTTAATGATATTTAATTCTTTATTGTAAAGTGAAAATGCTTTATTTTTTGCATTTTCAAGGGCGTTTTCAAGAGCTTGATTATATGCGTCATCAAATTTTTCTAAAGTAAAATTAATTCCATTAAATTTATTTACGCCATTTTCAATTAATTGATTAATTATTGTACCTATATTGTTTAATTCTTTTGTTTTAAATTCTAAATTTGTCGATATAAAGTATCCTGTAAATTTTTCACCTTGTGAATAATCGTGTTTTTGATAGATATTGAATTCTTTTGTTTTTATGTCGTTTTCGGAAATATTATTATCTTTTAATATCGTAATTAAATTATTTACAATATTTGAATTTTCATTTTGTGCAGTGGATAAATTAGTATCGATTGTTTCCACACCCACATATATTATTGCCGTATCTGGGGTTACAAAAACTTCTCCTTCACCTATGACAATAATTTGTTCGTTTTGTGCTAATGCTAATTGCGTTGATGTATTAAAACTAATTAAAAAAGAAAATGTTATTAATAAAATTAAAATTATTTTTTTCATAAATCCTCCAAAATTATATTTTCAAAAAATATTTTTTTAATTTATTAATAACAAAAAAAGACAATATTTTTTTAAAAAATAAAAAACAAGAAATTTTTCTTGTTTTTATTTATTATTTAATTCTTTTTTATAACACCAATAACACATTCCTTCGTAATTTTCATCTCCACCTATTGCAATTTCATCACCACTTCTAACAATTTTGCCATCAATTTTTCTTGCATTTATAGTCGCTTTTCTTCCACATTTACACACGCTCTTTATTTCCATTAAACTGTCGGCAAGCTCAACAAGTCGCTTACTTCCTTCAAATAGTTCTGTTTTAAAGTTTGTTAAAAGTCCATAGCATAAAACGGGAATAAATTTTGTTATTTCTTTAAGGTCGTTTACTTGTGATGTAGTTAAAAATTGTGCCTCATCTATTATGAAAACATCAACTTTTTTCAGTTTGTCAAAATTTTTGTAAAAGTCCATTAAATTTGTTTGTTTGTCAAATGTTTCACAAGGAGAACTAAGTCCTATCCTTGAAGAAATGTTTTTGCTTCTTGTGTCTATGCTTGGTTTTGCAATTAACACATTAAAATTTTTTTGAAGATAATTGTATCTACACATCAAAGCTTGTGCCGTTTTACTTGATCCCATTGTTCCATATTTAAAGTATAACTTATTCATTTTTTGACCACCTTACATTGATAATAGTTTAGTTGCTAAATACAATAATGTCAATTATTTCATAATTTTTCTTGATTTTATAGAGCTTAATGTTTACAATATGTTAAGAGGA
>CALVNP010000053.1 GCA_944349805.1 uncultured Clostridia bacterium | reverse complement strand
ATTTTCATGCACTTCGTCATACATTTGCAACTCGTGCTCTTGAATTTGGCATGGATGTTAAAACTGTTTCCGAAATTTTAGGACACAAAAATCCTATGATAACTCTTCAAAGATACACACATTCTCTTATGTCTTACAAAACAGATATGATGAATAAATTTGGAAAACTTTTATGTGCTATATAAACTCTTAAATTTCACTTGCAATAATCTCAAATGGCTGTTGAATGTTCTATAAAAAACAATAAGTTGTTTATTTATGGAGAAGCAACTACAAAAGCCAAAATAAATTATACTGAAATAGCAAAAGAAATTTTAAAAGATATAGGCTATACAAATAAATTTAAAATAATAAAGGAAATAAGTAAGCAAAGCCCGACATAAATCAAGCAGTGGTAAAAAATGAACTCTGTGCTAACGATCAAGGTATAGTATATGGTTATGCAACTAATGAAATAAAAGAATATATGCCATTGCCCCTTTTAGTAGCCCATAAACTAATGAAACAGTATGAAGATTATAGAAGAACAACAAATTTTTTCTATGCAGATGCAAAATGTCAAGTGTCAGTTGAATACACAAATGATAAGCCAAGCAAAATTACAACTATATTGTTTTCTGCATCACATAACAAAACAATCACTTATGAAGATATTATAACTAATATAATGACAAATGTAATATTGCCAGTAATTAAAGAATATAAAAAACTAATAAAAAACACTGAATATATTATAAATCCAAGTGGAAGGTTTACAATTTGGGGAAGTTTTGGAGATAGTGGTTGTGTAGGAAGAAAGATTGTAGTTGACACATATGGTGGTGTTGGTCGTGTCGGTGGTGGCTGTTTTTCTAGTAAAAACGCAACAAAGGTAGATAGGTCTGGTACTTATTATGCAAGATATGTGACTAAAAATATTGTAGCTCTTGGGCTAGCTGATAGATGTGAAATTCAAGTTGCTTATGGAATTAGAATGAGTAAACCAATATCAATGGATATGAACACCTTTAACACCGAAAAGAAACCATTAAAAGAAATATAAAATATGTTGAAGATAATTTTGATTTTTCACCAAGTAACATAATTAAAGAACTCGATCTTTTAAAACAACAATACAAAGAAACGGCTTGCTTTGGTCATTTTGGAAGAGAAGAATTTTCTTGGGAAAAGATAAAATAAAGTAATCCCAAAATGTAGAAATATTTTTGTATAAAAAATTATCTAGTAATTATAGGTTTTGAATTAATCAAAAAGTTAAAAAATATAATATATTTTGGTTGGGTTGATTTTGTTCCATGTTGTTTGTTATAATATAAATAGAGAGGAAAACTAATGAAAAAATCTAAAAAACTTATAATCTTGTATGTTTATGATGCTTTAAAATATGGAAGTAGCGAAAATTGTTTATTACACCAAACAAAAATAGCCGAACAAATTAGCAATTATTGTGGAATATCTTGCGACCGAAAAACAGTTGCTCGTAATATCAAATATCTTCGTGAATATGGTTGCGATATTGTTACTATAAAAGGCAAGGGCTGTTATATGAAGTCATACCCATATTTTGAAAAGATAGATTAGAATTAAAAATGGAGATGCTAATGAAAAGTTATATTGAGAGAATAGATTTTAAAATAGAAAGAAAGAAAGAAAAAGAAAAGGAGCAGAGTTTATTGATTTATAAAAATATTGTTGAGTCAGAGAATATTGAAAAGGAGCGCAACAATTTCAAACCTAGTAAAACAAAAATTTTGTTTGTTGGAGAGAGTCGACCATTTGGTGGAACCTTTTTTTATGATGAAAATTCTAATTTATACAGATATACAAAGGAAGCATTTAAAAAAGCACAAATTGATTTCTCTATTTTAAAATTTAAAAAAATGGGTTGCTGGTTATATGATGTTTGCAAAGAACCAATAAACCACATTGAGTCTAATAGTACAAAAAGGAAAATAATTGAAAAATATATTCCAGATTTGATATCTGTTATTAAAGATTTATCTCCTCAATATATTATAGTTGTCAAAAAAACTTGTATGGAAAAAGTTTTTTCAGCAATTTTAGAGATTGGGTATTCAGCAAACATTAATGCATTCAACACTTCGTTCCCTTCATGTGGAAATCAGAAAAAGTATATTGAAGATTTAACAAAAATTTTAAGGACCATTTTATAAGGGTTTTAATAATGAAAAATCAAACTAAAAATTACAAAATTAAAATTGTTGGTGTTGGAGATTATGGTATACGCTTTATAGAAACCTTAGGTGAAATGCCGAATGTTGAGGGGGTAAATATAAACACCGATTGGATTTTTATGGGAAAGAGTAATAACCAAAAGTTGAAAATTGGCAAACAAACTACAAAAGGATTGGGTGCTGGTGCACTTGCCGAAGTTGGTATGAAGTCTGCAGAAGAAGATAAAAACGAAATAGTAGATAGTTTGAAAGATAGTAGTATTGTATTTATTGTGGCTGGTCTTGGTGGTGGAACAGGTTCAGGTGCAGCACCTGTTATAGCAAATGTTGCAAAAAAGTTACACATTCCTACCATAGTGTTTGTAACTACACCTACTAGATTTGAAAGCAAAATAAGGTTTAACAATTCAGGTTACGGCATACAACAATTACAAAATATTGCTGATGCTTTGGTAATAATTGAAACAGACAAAATGTTTGAAAACTTTATTAAAAATTACTGCGATAAAAATGTGGAGTTAACTAAGTTCTTTGCTAAAGTAGATGAAATTTTGCAAAAAATTATAAAAAATGTTGTTGAATATTTGAATATATAAAATTGAAAACAATAAAAGAAAAATCAACGGAAGATTTTTTATTGCATCTTCAAAGCAAAATATATAACATTATAAGTCATAGTAGGACCATTTGACCCCAATTACACAGAATTAGACCGAAATAGATAGTAAATTTCAGTCTTTTTACTTTTGATAAAAAAGGGTAAAAAATCTCTATAATGATGATAGTTCAAAAATTAAAAATGGCTCC
>CALVNP010000052.1 GCA_944349805.1 uncultured Clostridia bacterium | reverse complement strand
TAAGAAAAGCAAAAAAATATAATTTGCAAAACAGTGTTGTTTTCACAGGGGCAATAACAGATAGAAATTTATTAAATGCATATTATGAAAATTCAGATTTAATACTTTTCCCTTCTTGTATAGAAAGTTCGGGGCTAATTCAAATTGAAGGGGCAATTCACAACAAGCCAACGCTTGCAATAGCAAACACTGCTGTATCAGAAAAAATAATAGATAAATTTAATGGTCTTGTAAGTAAAAACGACCCAAATGACTATGCAAATAAAATTTTGTATGCTTATGAAAACAGAGACAAAATGACAGAAATTGGGAAAAATGCCTATAAAACTATTGTCAAATTTTATGATGATAACACCAAAAAAGAATATCTTGATAAATATTATAAAATAATAAATGATTATAAAAATAAATTAAAAAATAAATAAAAATAAAATTATAATTTTAAAAATAAACATTAAATTATGTTTATTTTTTTTATTATGTTATAATAACCATATGAAAAAATTTATGCCAATTATTTTATTATTAATGCTTTTTTCTGTTGCAGTTTTAATTAATGTAACAAAGCCTATTACATCACTTAATTATAACACAATAGGAGTTTGGTGGTGGAATAATAAATTGGATAGCACATATCTTGATTTCGCACAAAAAAATGGAGTGTCGGAAATTTATTATTATACTTCATCATTTAATGATAAAACTCAAAATTTTATACAAAATGCAAAGACTAAAGACATAAGGGTTTATTGGTTGACAGGTGAATACGAATGGATAGAAGATAATGATTCCTTATATCAAAAACTTGATGAGTTTATTTTGTATCAAACTGAAAATGAAAACATTTTTGACGGCGTTCATTTTGATATAGAACCACATCAACACCCACAATTTGAAGATAAGAGAACTGAAATTTTGTTAAAGTTTGTTCAATTAATTATTAATTTAAGAATTAAATATCCCAACTTGTATTTAGAATATGATATTCCTTGTTGGCTTGATGATAAATTAGAAATTAATGGACAAAAGATGGAAGCATACAAATACATAATAAATAATGCTGACCGTGTGACGCTGATGAGTTACAGAGATAGTAGTGAGGCCATTTATAATTTTGCAAAAGATGAAATTGAGTATGCAAAGAGTTTGAATAAAACAATCAATTTAGCTGTTGAAACGCAAGATGTCGGTGAAGATATAGTTTCATTTTTTGAAGAAGGAAATAAATATATGCTATCGGAATTAAACAAATTAAAAAAAGCCATTCCTGAAAATTTTGGAATAGCTATTCATCATATCGTCTCTTGGAAAGAATTAAATTAATAAAATTTGTTAATTTATTTTTGAAACTCTTCATTGTTATTTTTATTTAAAAGTATGGGTAAAATAGAGAATAAGCTGTTGCTTTTAACTACATTTGTCCATATTTTTTTATTTTCAAAATTTTTTGTTTCAGGATTGATGCAAATTGTTTTAACGCCTGTTTCATAAACATTTTCATCGTTATAGGAATTGCCTATAAAAATTATATCTTGTTTATTTATTCCTTTTTGTATTAAGGATTGAATTAAATTTCTTTTTCCGTCAAAATCATAGGGAGTGGGAATTATTTGCGTAAGAAAATTATCTTTATCGTAAACGAATGTGTTAGCAAATATTTTAGAAATATATGTAGTGGAATTTTTTAAACATATATCTATAATCTGCTTTACAGAACCAGATAAAATAATCACATTATAACCATTGTCTTTAAGCGTTTTAAAAGTTGGATTTATATCTTGCAAAATTATGGTGTTTTCTCCAACTTGATTGACGTCGTTCCTGCTTAGATTTTTAGCTTTTAAGTACTGACAAGTTTGTTGACACCATTCAGGATATGTAAGTTCACCTTCTAAAAAACTTTTATATAGTTCTCTATAAATGGAACCTTCATTTGTGGAATAACCAGCTTTTATCCATAAATTTTTCCAAGCATTTTGACCTTTTTGAGTTAAAGTGCCATCAAAATCAAAAATAATATATTTATTCATAAGTTTGTTCTATCATATGATATATTTTTTGTCAATATTGAAAATCTGTCCATATTTTTTTGATAAAGTGTTTACTTTTGGGTTTCTGTATGGTATCTTTTAAATTTAAGGGGGTGAGGAATGGAAATTAGTCAAGAAGAAATTAACTATTTAAATATGGTTTTAAAAAAGGTTAAGGACAGAATTGATGATACGGAGAAGAATAATAAAAGATTGCTTGAAAGTATGAAAGACAATATGTCTTATATGTGGGATAGTATTTACGAAATGGATAGTGCAGAACGAGCTTTTGTAAAAAGTCAAATGGAAATGTTAGATGCCACTCAACAAGAAAATATTAAAGAGTTAATATCATATAGAGCGTCATTAAAGTCACCATATTTTGGAGCAATCAATTTTGAAAGTGACCAAGAAGGATTTTTAAGTTATAGAATAGGCTTAAAAGGAATTAAAGAGGGGACTACAATTTATGTGGTAGATTGGAGAGCTCCTTTTAGTGAGTTATACTACAATTTTGATGTTGGGGAAGGATATTTTTATACTAACGGCGAGCTGGTTACGGGAAATATAAAGAGCAAGCGTCAATATAAAATAGAAGATGGTAAAATGGTGTTTTGCTTGGAAAGTAATGTAAAAATTGATGATTCTATTTTGCAAGAAGTTTTGGCTAAAACCAACAATGAGAAAATGAAAAACATTGTTTCAACAATCCAAAAAGAACAAAATTACATCATAAGGAAGGAAACAAATAATAACTTAATAGTCCAAGGTGTTGCAGGAAGTGGAAAAACATCAATAGCTTTACATAGAATTGCATATCTTTTATATAAAAATAGAAAAACTCTAAACTCAAGTTCTATATTAATACTCTCACCAAACAAATTTTTTTCAGATTATATTTCTAATGTATTGCCAGAACTTGGGGAAGAAAACATAGCTGAAACAGTAATGGATCAAATATTAAAGGAAGAACTAGATGTAAAACAGAGTATAGAATTAAAATCGGAACAAGTTGAAAGATTGTTGGAAAGTGAGCAAGAAGTAAAAATCTGTGAAGTGAAAAACAGTATTAAGTTTTGTGAGGATATTCAAAAATTTTGCAATGAATATTTTGACGAAGTTTTTGTTCCTGAATATATATATTATCAAAATGTTAAAGTTTGTTCAAAAGAATTTTTAAATGAATTGTATTTAGAAAAATATAAAAATCGCCCTGTATATTTAAAGTTGAAATGGATTAAAGATTATATAATTAATGAAGCAAGAATTGAAAATAATTTGAAGTTGCCCAGAAGTTTTATAAATAAAGAAATCTCAAAAATGATGAAATGTGACAATATATTTGGAATATATAATCATTTTTTAAAACAATATTATAATTTATCGTATGTAAATCAGAAAAAAATCAAGTTTGAAGATGCAATTGCGCTTTTATTTATAAAACAATACCTATTTGGACATAGGACTTTTAATAGTATTAAACACTTAATCATTGATGAATTTCAAGATTATAATCCATTAAATTATGTAATACTTAATAATATGTTCCCTTGTGTAAAAACAATTTTGGGAGATGTCGGACAAGATGTTTCAGGTAGCGATTCTCTGTTGCTTGAACAATTTAATAAGTTGGACAAAAAAGAAAGCGAAATTATAGTTTTAAATAAAAGTTATCGTTCTACTTATGAAATTTCAACATTTGCTAGTAAAATCATCAATAGGAAAGATATTGAAATAGTAAATCGACACGGTGAAGAGGTGGGCTTAAACAAGTACAAAACCGACACAGAAAAGATAGAAAAAATAAAAGAAATTATTGAGAAATATAAATCTAAGAATTATAAAAGCATAGGAATACTGACAAAATCTATACATCAATGTGATAAATTGAACAACCTGCTTAGTGGGAAATTGGAATACAAGTATCTTACAGTTAACGCAACACAATTTGACAATGGAATAGTTTTAGCACCAACATTTCTTGTTAAGGGGTTGGAATTTGATGCAGTGATTGTTGTAGATGTAGATGATGAAAATTTTAAAACTAAAATTGACAAACAGGCACTTTATGTTGCTTGTACAAGAGCAATGCACGAACTAAATTTATTATATAAAAATAATTTGACAAGTTTTATTAAATAATATGTTTTTTAACACAAAAAGATTGTTTTTCTATAAAACATATATAATTGTTTGATTTTTTTTGTAAAATTTATATATACTAATTGTAGTTATACATTTATGATATCTATAATAGAAATTTTGTATAACATAAGGGGGAGTATGTTAAAAACAAATTTTTTTAAAAACAAGATATTTGTTATCACAATGTCTTTGTTGATGCTTTTATCCTGTGGGTTTATTTTTACTGCTTGTGGTAACAAAAATTATTCAGTAAATATGAATATTGATGGTCAATATCTATATTTAGATATGTTTGGCTTCGGGGATATTTCGTTTAAAAAAGATGATCTATATAATTCTGGGTTAACCTTGTATGGTTATGACGTTTACGATTATAGTGATTTAACAGTTTTAATTAATGGGAAAGAAGATAGTGAAATTTTTACTAAGCAGGAAAGTTCTGGAACTTATACATCGCAAATTAGAGGCGTGGAAATACAAGTTGGAACTTTTTCATTCGGTAAAATAAATGAAGATGTTATCATAACTATAAGTGGAGTAAAGGAAAAAGATGTGTCCTTCGCTTTTATGAGAGCTGATGATGAAAGACTTGGAGACAAGCAGTCTGTGTTAACTCCAGACGAACAAATAACTTTTGATAATAATTACAATACATATATAGAAAATTTTTCGACTATATTAGAAGAAAAAGATTATAAATATTTTGATACATATTATGAAGATGAAGACATCGCCAATTCAACCAGCAATGGCTACACAAGTGTAGATTGGCTTTTTAAAGATAATGAAAATATAATAATGTACGAAAACGAAGAAGATAAGATTACCTTATATCAGCCCTATGAATTTAAATATAAAGCTTCTCAGTTTTTTAACAAATATCTTTTAACATATTATGCTTATATTACACCCGATGGTATTTTTACAAATAACTCGGATGGTAGTCCAATGGAAAATCTTCCAAGTGGAACAAAAGAGTATAAGTATCAAAAATATGTGTTTACTAACGGTATTGTAAACAAGTCAAATTATTATGACTCTTTTGCTATATTTGAAATTTTATCTAATAAGAAATATGGTTATTACGATGGTATAGAAATAAAAAATTATGACTACAATTTCGAAAACTATGGAGAGAATGAAGGTATATTAAGCAATTATGGTAAAACAATTGAAAAAAAATATATGCCATTAAACAAAGAAAATATAACAGCTGAAGAACTAAGAAGACAAAGCAATTATGTTTTTGAGTTGTATGAAAAAAATCTTTTTGTTTTTAATTTTTTAAATATGAAAGTTAAAGAAAAAGACATCGTAATTTCTAATATAAATGTGCAACTTTCTGATGAGTTAAATGATGGGTATTTTAATAATGATGGAACAAATTTAAACAGCATTGGTGCAGTTAACACAAAATCTACATTCTATATACACACTTTACCAAATAAAATTGATGGAGTGTCTGGAGTAGATTTTTCAAATGCAGAAATTTATGTTAATGGTACAAAACTTGAAGGTGCACTTGGTGGATTTACCTATGTTCCTGCAAATACAGAAACAGGTATGGAAGAATATTTTGAATGCTATATAAATGCAAATGTGGTGGAAGTTGATTGTTATTCAAAAGAAAGTTTGCTTGATAGAGATTTATTAATAAATAGCAACAATAATGAAAAATTTGAAATAACCATTAAAAACATAAATTTTGACAATGCAACAGGATTATCAAAAGTAAAAGCAACAGACACGACAAGTGTTAATATACCTAACATTACATCTAGCATAGATTATGATATGGGTTCCAAAATTGTCTATAGTTGGGTAGAAGGAAATACAATTTATGCTTATGCTCAAACAAGTGATGAATTAAATTTAAATAATTTAGAAGTTGTGTTTAATCCATCTGGAAATTTAGACAAAACAAAAACACCAAAGGTTTCAATTAAAAAGGGGAGCAACATAAAAGAAATTGATGTAATGGCACAGATAAATAAGGGACTTGCAGATTCAAGTGCTTTGCAAAATTGGGTAAATGAATTAGATCAAATTAATGATAATAGAACTATTGGTTGGACGGAAGATGGTTATCAATTAACAATTACATTTTGGCAATCTGAAGTTGATATTCAATACATTTCTACTATAAGTGTTAAAACTCAGTTTGATGAAACTTATACAGATTGGTGGGAGTTTACTTGTAAATTATCTTAATTTGTTGCAGTTGTTTTTTAGAACTCAAACATAAAACTTTTGCATAAACAAGTGAATTATATTAAAATCTAAAAAATAAAAATTGCTATAAATACCTATTGGAGTAGATATAGCAATTTTTATATAAAAAAGACAAATATATTAAAAAATAAAATTATTTTATTAATTAATTTTTTATTTGTTGTAAATAAAATTTAATACAATTAAAAGAAATAATGAAAATTTTTAATAAATTATTTAATTTTAATAATATTTTTTTAAATTTAAAAAATAAAAAATATTTAAAATTCGTATAAAAAAAATAAATAAGAATATGTTTAAATGTAAAAACGAAGTTTAAGAATAAAAGTGGGTTTAAATTGATTAAAAAGGATTTCAAAGTAGGTTTAATATTTGTTTGTGGAGATACACACGGAACACTTGATAGTAAAAAAATAGAAAATTTATGTAAAAAATTTGAGTTAGACTATAATGATTATATAATTATTTGTGGAGATGCTGGAATTGTTTGGGATAAATCTACACTTAAAGCAAGCATAGATTACTATGAAAAATTGGGAATAAACATCTTGTTTATTGATGGGAATCACGAAAATTTTGATTTATTAAAAACATTTCCAATTGATGTGTTTTGTGGTGGAAAGGTCCACAGAATATCTGAGCATATTTTTCATTTAATCAGGGGACAAGTATACACGATTTATGATAAAACATTTTTAGCAATTGGTGGTGCGAGCTCTCACGATAGGAGGGAAAGGCAGGAACATATATCTTGGTGGGAAGATGAGGAAATTACATATAGTGATATAATAGAAGCAAAAGAAAACTTGAAAAAATTTAATTATTATGTAGATTATGTAATATCACATACACAACCAAGTAAGGTGTTGAACGAACTTATTGATAGCTTGACTGTTTGTGGTGAAAGTATTCCATATTTTTTACAACCTAAGCTTCAACAAACGCAGTCAAACATGTTACTTGATGAATTGAATAAAACAATTCAATATAAAAAATGGTTTTCAGGGCATTTACATATAGATGAAACACTAACTAATCATATTATATTATATGAAAATATTGTTAATATAAATTAAAGGAGTATAAGTGGAAAATAACAAATTGACAAAACAGGATTTAGATAACTTTGATGTTTTAACATATGATATTTTAAAGTACGCAGTTGATGAAAATAACATATCAATCGCAACTATACAACGAGTATTTACAATAGGTTATCCAAGGGCAGAAAAAATTATCACATTTTTGGCAAATAATGGGTTTATATCAAAAGAAGGATATCCAAGAGAAATATATATAACACAAAAGCAATTTTCATCTAATTTTAATTGTTAATGTTAATAGGGTTATATTTTAGTAAAATTTTACAAAACGATGTGCTTAATACAAGCAAACAAAGGAGAAAAAATGAGTAAAAATGATGAAATATATTATAAGGATTTAAAAACTTTTAATAAAACTTATTTCATAAATGCAGTAAAATTGTTTTCAAATAAAACAAAAAGTGAGATGAACAATAGATATAAATCGTGGGAATACTGCTATAATTTTTTCCAT
>CALVNP010000051.1 GCA_944349805.1 uncultured Clostridia bacterium | reverse complement strand
GTTACAGCTATTCCATCAACAGATGTTGAAGTTATAAAAGAAGTTGTAGAAAATAATCCAGAAGCAGAAGAGCATTTAACAGACGAGCAAAAGAATGCTTTAGAAAATCACGAAAGTGAGAGTATTTCTGAAGCTGTTGTTGAAGATGAAGTTTCAAAATTTAGTACTAAAAAGGTTATTGATGCTGAAGAAAATCTCAAAAATGTTTTAGATTTAAATAAAAACAAATCAGATTCTCAAAAAGTTCAAGAAGGTGTTGAAATAATAAAATAAGCAAAAATGCTTATTTTTTTTGATATAGAATGTTCGAAAAATTTTCAATATTGACTTTTTTAGATATTTGTTTTATTATAAATTGAGTAAAAACTATGGAAAAGAAATTTAAATTTAAAAGAAAGTTAAAAGGATTGTTAATAACCTCAGTTGTAACAGCTTCAATTGTTACATCTACAATTTATAGTGCAAATACAGTTGCAACTTTGAATAATTACCAACAAAATCCACAGAATCAAATTTTTGAGAAGGAAAAAATAATTCAAGATATTTCATACTTCGGTGGAGACATTAGATATATTGATGATAATTTTAATATATTTAATCTGTTAACCAAAAATAAAACAGATTATTGTAATCATTTAAAAGCAAAAAATACAGAATACATAATTGGGTATGACGAATCAACAGTAACACCAGAGGTGGCAAAGCAATTTGATTATGTTATAGAACATATAAACTATTTGTTTAGCATAATAAATCCAAATTACAAATTTAAAACGGGCTTTTATTCACAAAAAGATTGTGATATTTATATAGATTTTAGAAATATTCCAAAATTAATATTTGACAACGACTCTGAAAATATTGGAGCATATGTTAATTTAAAATTTAACAATCAAAACAAATCTCAGGTGGAATCAGCAAAAATACATTTTAATAAAAATATGGAATTTATTACTCCACAATTAAGATATTTTTTGTTACACGAAATGATGCATATTTTATATGGGTCAAAAGATATCGATTACACACAATCTGAAACTTTTTCTATTTATAATTATAATGATATAAACTTTATAATAAGTCAAATTAGTTGGGCATTTGAATCTGTTGAAGATTATAAAAATTCTGTTTATAAACCACTGGATCCTAACATTGTTCAATTGTATACAAGTGGCCTTAAACCATTTTTACCACTTTTAACTGTTGAAGAAAAAAATAGCTTTGTTAGTTTACTCCCAACAGATGTTTCAACTCTTATTGCAATTTATGGAGATTCATCAAAAATTGAAAATAAAAAAGCATATATAAATTTGTTGAACGAAATTTTGGAAAAAAACAAAAAAGTTTTTGATATTGATTATTCGGTTTATGGAGAAAATTTACCTAAAACTTCACAATATTATTATAAAGATGATTTTATGTTGCCAGAATTGTAATTTGCATATTGGAGGTATACTTATTAAAAAAATAAGCGATAATGCTTATTTTTTTATTCCACCATAAATTTTTGTTGTTGCTTTAATAAAAAAATTAAAAGGAAATATTTTTGTTAAAAAATTTAAAATTTTATATTTAAATCCTATTATATAAATTGGTTTTGTCTTTTTTTTCATTGAGATTTTTACTATTTTTTTTACAACTTTTTCAGCATTCATTCTTTTATTTTCATTTTTGTCAATTTTTGTAGTTGCATTTTTTATTCTATCTTCATATCTTTCATTTGTTTCAAAATTTTTTTCTCTGTTTTTACTAAAATTTGTTTTTGTATCTCCTGGGCATATACAGGTAATGTCAATTCCATAAGGGGAAAGTTCCATCCTCATTGACATTGAGAGAAGATTTACACTAGCTTTGCTTGCACAGTACAATGCACGAAATGGAAGTGGAAAAATTGCACAAACAGAACTTATATTTACAATTCTTGAACCTTTTTTCATAAGTTTTAAAGCAAACTTAGAACAATTTAAAACACCAAAAAAATTTACATTAAAAATTTGATTTGCATTTTCTGAATTTATTAGTTCTGTTGCTCCAGAAATTCCATATCCGGCATTGTTGATTAAAAGGTCAATATTTTTAAACTTTTCTGAGATAATTTTAAAAGCATTTTCAACACTATCTATGTTTGAAACATCACAAACTATATCATTTTCTGTGGTTTTTGTTCTTGACAATCCAATAACGGTATGACCTTTTTTTCTATAATTTTCTGCAAGTATTTTTCCCATACCACTGCTTGTGCCTGTTATTACAATATTCATTTATACTCCATTTTATCTGTATTATTATGTTTTTATTATTATACCGTGATATCAAATTTATGTCAATTTCTGTTTGACAATTTAAGTTGCATTTTATAAAATAAAAAAAGGAGTAAAGTGTGGTTATTATAATTACGGGTGCTTCAAGTGGTATAGGATATGAAACTGCTAAATTCCTAAGCTTGAAAGGACATAAAGTTTATGGTTTGTCTAGGAGAACTTTTGAAGATGAACATTTCATTAATCTTCCTTGTGATATAACAGATTATAACAGAGTTAAAGAATGTTATTATGAAATATATTAAATAGAAGGAAAAATTGATATATTAATTAATAATGAAAAAATGGGTATTTCTGTTTCAGTGGAATACACAAAAAATTCTGATATTAAAAAAATTTTTGATGTAAATGTCTTAGCATTAGTTAATGCTTGTAAGTTAATAGTTCCGTATTTAAGGAAAAGCGGAAAAGGAAAAATTGTTAATGTAAGCTCTGTCGCTTCTATGGTTCCAATACCTTTTCAAGCTTTTTATTCTGCAACAAAATCTGCTGTGCAACAATTTTCTTATGCTTTAAGATTAGAATTAAAACCCTTTAAAATTGATGTTAGTGTTGTTTGTCCTGGCGATACAAAGACAAATTTTACTTCATCAAGAGTAAAGGATAATGTTGTTCAAGATGAGTTGTATGGTGATAGAATAGTAAAATCTATTGAAAAGATGGAAAAAGATGAACAAAACGGTATGAAACCAATAGCTGTTTCAAAAACAATTTATAAAATTATTAAAAAAAATCATTCACCTGCTTGCAAAACCGTGGGCATTGGGTATAAAATGATTATGTTTTTAGTTAAAATACTTCCTACAAGATTTATGTTGTGGGTTGTAAGAAAGCTATATGCTTAAAAGGGAAAGTTATGGATTTATTTAAAAAATGTCAAACATACAAAGAGTATTTAGATGGTGTTAAGGGAAGTGGACTATATCCATATTTTCACGAACTAACTTCTGGACAAGATACAAAAGTTATTATGAGTGGTCGTGAAACAATAATGATTGGTTCAAACAACTATTTAGGTTTAACATCTCACCCAGATGTAATTAAAGCAGGAATTGAAGCTCTGCAAAAATATGGTTCAGGTTGTTCTGGTTCTAGATTTTTAAACGGGACACTTGATATACATATTAAGTTAGAAAATGAACTCGCTGAATTTTTGAATAAGGAAGCTGTTGTAACATTTAGTACAGGATTTCAAAGTAATTTGGGTATTATTAGTGCAATAGCAGGTAGAAATGATTATATCTTGTGCGATAAAGAAAATCACGCAAGTATATATGATGCTTGTAGACTAAGCTATGCAAAAATGCTTAGATACAATCATAGTGATATGGAAGACTTAGAAAGGCAACTTCAAACTGTGCCAGAAACAGCTGGAATTTTAATTGTTACTGACGGCGTATTTAGTATGAGTGGCGAGATTTGTAAGCTTCCAGAAATTGTTAAGCTTGCAAAAAAGTATGGTGCTAGAATAATGGTTGATGATGCACACGGATTAGGAGTTTTGGGTGCACACGGAAGAGGTACTGCAGAACATTTTGGACTTGAAAATGAAGTTGACATTTATATGGGTACATTTAGTAAAAGTTTGGCAAGTTTAGGTGGTTATATGGCTAGTAGTAAGGAGGTTATAGATTATGTAAGGCACAATTCAAGACCATTTATATTTAGTGCATCAATAACACCAGCTAGTGTTGCTTGCGCAAGAAAAGCATTAGAAATTTTGAAAAACGAGCCACAAAGGGTTAAAGCTCTTAGAGATATAAGTGATTATATGCGTGAAGGTTTAAAAGCAAGGGGAGTTAAAATTATTGAAATTGATAGCACTCCAATTATACCAATTTATACTTATGATGATGAAAAGTCTTTTAAAGCTTGTAAACTATTGTTGGAAAGAGGCGTTTATGTGAATCCTGTTGTTACGCCAGCAACACCACCAGGACAGGCATTGCTTAGAACAAGTTATACTGCAACGCATACAAAGGAGCAAATGGATAAGGCCATAGATGCTATAGTTGAAGTTTTAAAAATATTAGATATTAAATAAATATATTAAATGTTAGGTTAATAAAAATAAAAAAACACTTGCAAAAGTGTTTTTTATTTCGTATAATATCTGTGTAAGTAACATAAAATATCTTACGAGGAGAGTTAATTTGAAAGACAAACAACAAGGTTTTGTAAGCGAATTTTCTAGACTTTCTTTTAATCTTTTTTGTAAAACAGGAGAGATAAGGTATTTTATGCTCTATAAAGCTGTTGAAGATTCAAGTTTGGATAAAGCTATTGAAAATGACAGAGAAATGTAATGGAAGAAAA
>CALVNP010000050.1 GCA_944349805.1 uncultured Clostridia bacterium | reverse complement strand
TAAAAGTAAGCAATTAAAGTTAAGTGAAAAGCCAGATATTTCACAAGAAATTGAATATATAGAAAATAAAAAGGAGCAATCTTCCCCAAAGGGTTCGGATTGCTCACAATTGGCGGAGAGTTAGGGATTCGAACCCCAGGTAGCTTTCACTACAACGGTTTTCAAGACCGCCGCTTTCGACCGCTCAGCCAACTCTCCATATTTGACTCGCTTAGTTTATCAAATATTATTTACATTGTCAATCATTTTTATTAATTTCTTATAAAGAAAATTGTTTGCATTAAAGCTTTTTTAAATTAAAATTGATTAACGTTTTTATCATAATTCATAAGCTTTGTTGTTTTCTTACAATATATTTTTTGGTCTGAGTGAGAAGATTTGAACTTCCGACCTCTTGAACCCCATTCAAGCGCGCTACCAAACTGCGCCACACCCAGATATTATTTACTTAGACATTTTATATTATTATTCTTTTTATGTCAAGTTTGTTAATTTAAAAAAGCTTTTAGATTAAATTCTAAAAGCTTTTGTATTATAACTTCCCTTGTTCGGCAAGAATTTTTGCCCTTTCTCTCATCCTCATATTATGGTCAAGAATTATTTTCCTGATCCTTATACTCTTAGGAGTAACTTCCAAGTACTCATCAAAGTTTAGAAAGTCCAAACTTTCTTCTAAACTCATCTGTATTGGTGGAATTAGTTTTAAAGCGTCATCAGAACCTGAACTTCTACAATTTGACAAATGTTTTTTCTTACATACATTGATTACTAAATCATCGCCTTTTGGATTTCTTCCAACAACCATTCCTGCATATACAGGAGTTCCAGGAGTAATAAACAAGTCCCCACGCTCCTGAGTATAGAAAAGCCCATATGTTACTGCTTCACCTGTTTCGTGAGCTATCAGCGAGCCATATTCTCTGCTTGCAATTTCGCCTTTATATGGTTCGTAATCGTAAAAGATTGAACTCATTATTCCTTCGCCCTTGGTATCTGTTAAAAGTTGAGATTTAAAGCCAAAAAGTGCTCTTTCTGGAATGTAAAATTCCATTTTCATACGATTGCCTTTCGGAGACATACTAATTAAGTCTCCTTTTCTTGTACCAATTTTGTTCATTATTGTTCCGACATATTCTTCGGGTACATCAATTATAAGTCTATCTATTGGTTCGCATTTTTTTCCATCAATCTCTTTATATCTAACTCTTGGTTGACTAACTTGAAATTCGTAACCATCACGGCGCATATTTTCAATCAAAATAGATAGGTGCATTTCACCACGACCACAAACGGTGAATGCTTCCGTTGATGATGTTTCTGATACTTTTAAAGACAAATCCTTGTCTGCTTCTTTAAATAATCTATCTCTCAAATGACGGCTTGTAACAAATTTGCCTTCTTTCCCAGCAAAAGGACTATTATTAACAAGAAAAGTCATTTCAACACTAGGTTCTGCAATCTTTACAAATTCAAGTGGGTTAGAATTGTTGATATCGCAAAGGGTGTCGCCAATCATAATGTCTTCTACACCTGCAACGCAGACGATGTCGCCAATTGTAGCACTTTCTGTTGGCACTCTTTTTAATCCTTCATAAGTAAACAAAGAAACAATTTTGCTTTTTATCATTTTATCGGGATTGTGGTAATTGCAAACAATAATTGGATCATTAATCTTCATTTTACCAGCTTCAATTTTCCCAACAGCTAGTTTTCCAACATAGTCATTATGTTCGGCAGAAGAAATTAACATTCTGAGTGGACTATCAGGGTTTCCTTCTGGTGCTGGAATATTTTTTATTATAGATTCAAATAGTGGTTTAAAATCTGAACCTTTCACTTGTGGATCTAGGGAAGCGATACCTTCTCTAGCAGAGCAGTAAACAAAAGGAGCATCTAGCTGGTCGTCAGTTGCGTCAAGGTCCATTAAAAGTTCGAGAACTTCATCTTGGACTTCGCTTATTCTAGCATCTGGTCTATCAATTTTGTTTACTACAACTATTACCTTTAATTTTAACTCCAATGCTTTTTCCAAAACAAATCTGGTTTGTGGCATTGGTCCTTCATAGGCATCAACAACCAATAAAACTCCATCTACCATCTTTAAAACTCTTTCAACCTCTCCACCAAAGTCTGCGTGTCCAGGGGTATCTATCACATTGATTTTAATTCCATTATATGAACAACTTGCGTTTTTAGAAAGTATGGTTATACCACGCTCCTTTTCAAGAGCGTTTGAATCCATAACTCTATCTTCAACAACCTGATTTTCTCTAAAAACATTACCTTGTTTTAGCATTTCGTTAACAATACTTGTCTTGCCGTGGTCAACGTGAGCAATTATTGCTATATTTCTTATCTTTTCGTTAATCATATAAACCTCACAAAATAGGATTATATCACTATATTGTGATAAATTTCAAGGATACAAATTAACTTTTTGACAAAAAATTTAAAAATCCTAAAAAAATGCTATAACATACTGAGTTTTTATAATCGTCTGTAATCAATAAGCGTTCTTCATCGGCATTAGATAAAAAACCACACTCTACAATTACACTTGGAATGTTCGAGCAATTTAATATGTAATAATCGCCTGTTTGGGGAGTAGATTTTGCCATTGGTAAATTTTTTAAAAATATTTCTTGAATACTTGTTGCTAAACTTTGAGATGATACATCATTTTTTTTATAAAAAACCTGTGCACCCCTTGAACTTTTTAAAGGAAAACTATTCATATGTAATGATAAAACAACATTTGGTTTGCTTTGCAAAATAATATTTTTTCTTTTTTCCATATCAGATTTTTTCTTGTTGTTGCTTGTAATATCGTAAAGTCCATCTAGAGTTGTTCTGGTCATTATCACTTTAAAATTAAATTTTTCAAAAATACTTTTTAATGTTTTAGCATATTCTAAATTTAAAAAATTTTCATCTTTTCCTGTTGTCTTTCCAACACACCCACCATCTATTCCTCCGTGACCTGCGTCAATTAAAATAGTGTAGTCGAGTTTGGGAGTCGATGTTGTTATTGTTGTAAAAGATATTATGCTTGAAATAATAATTAAACTGATTAACAATATTACAATGGATTTCTTTTTTAATACTAATGTTTGCATATTTTATTTTATTAACTTATTTTATAATGTATGATAAACCTTAATTAATATGTATTTTTTGTTGACTTTATATAAGTTTTTATGATATTAAAACTATGTTATTAAAAATAATTAATAAATAACAAAAGGGGGAATAATGAAAAAAGGTTTAAAAAATTTAGCTTGGGGGTTGGCAATCTTGCCACTAGGACTTCTGACAGCTTGTGGAGATCAATTAAGTTTTAATTCTGGTATTAATGTAAACAGTGCAGGAGCATACAAGGTTTCTGCTGCAGGAGAGTTTACAGAATACACAAATTCTGTTCAAGAAGAAAATATGTCATTTTCAGGCTATAAAATGATTTATAATATTGCACTTGAAGATGGAGATGGTGCTTTGGGAGAAATAAAGGTGAATGCAATTTTGGTTGCAAATCAGGAAAAAACATCTTATCAAGGAGCTATAAAATTTGAAGCTACTGCTGAAGGTGAATATATGAATATGAAAATGTATTTACCAGAAACTGATTCAGAACATATTTATGTTGATATAAAATCTAGTGGTTCAATGGAAATAAATGGACAAATGAAAATCCCATATGATTTGACTGGAGGTGATTTCGGACCGGTAGAACAAGCATTGTCTATGGCAAGTATTGATGTAAGCCAATTGTTTGAAGAAATAGCAACAGCTTCTGATGTTTCTTATGAAAAAGCTGAAAGTGGAAATAAAGTTAATTTTAAAGTTGAATATAATTCATATGATTTAAATCATACATATTATATTTGCTTTGAAAATGGTGTTCTTCAAGGTGTTTTGTGTGAATCAGATGGTATTTACATTTCAATAGAAAGATTTGAAGGTGAAGTTAATTATCCAAATTTTAGTAATTATAAAGAATCGACAGAAGGTTTGATATAAAAAGAGCTCATTAAGAGCTCTTTTTATTTGTCCATATTTAAATCTGCATATCTTATATGGTTCATTTTGTCCGTAAGTTCTTTATCAAGGATTAAATCTGTATTATGTTGTTTAATAAACTTTTTTAAATTTCCCTTGCCAATAACAGTTAAAGCTTTTAACATTTCAAAGTTTTCTGGTTCAACATAAACAACTAATTTTAAGTCATTTTCTTTTATTATATAATCAATGCTGTATTTTTTGTTTGGTGTATTTTTTAAATTATAAATAACATTTACAAGATAAAAATCACCATATTTTAAAGAATGGTAATATCTTCCATAAAAACCTAGTTTGGAATCAATATGTTTTAATTCTATTTCCCCAAAAACCTTTCTTATTTTTCTTTCTATTATTTCGTCCATTTGTTATCCCCTAGTATGAGTATATTACATTTCTCGATAAATTTCAATAGTTAATTAAATATTTGGAATTATTTTGTTTGATTTATTAGTATACTTATATTATAATAGCAAAAAAGGAGATTGTTATGTTAAATTTTATATCGGTTGGGGGAATTGTTGGACTTTCAATTTTAGGGGCAGTCGTGTTGTTAATTATAATATCAGTTGTATGGTTCATTGCAACATACAATGCTTTTATAAGGTTGAGAAATAATGTGGAAGAAGGTTTTTCCACTATGGATGTTTATATGAAAAAAAGATATGACCTTATTCCTAATTTGGTAGAAACTGTAAAAGGTTATGCAACACACGAAAAAGAAACTTTGCAAAAAGTCATAGAAGCAAGAAATATGGCAATGAATTCGTCTAATCCACAAGAGCAAATAAAAAATGATAATGCTCTTAATGGGACTTTAAAAACATTGTTCGCAGTAGCTGAAAATTATCCACAACTTCAAGCAAATGCAAATTTTATGGACTTACAAAATCAGCTTCAAACATTAGAAGGGGAAATTGCAAACTCAAGAAAGTACTATAACGGTGTGGTTAAAGTTTATGAAAACAAAAGAGAAGTTTTCCCATCAAATATTGTTGCTAAAATGTTTAAGTTTGAAGAAAAAACTTTTTATGAAGTGGAAAATAGCGAAGAAAGAAAAAATGTTAAGGTTAAATTTTAATGAATTTAAGCAAAAGTGTATTATTTGTTATAACTGTTTACCTCGTTGCAATTTTTGCAACGGGGTTTTATGCTTGTAGTTTAAATAGTTCAGACGATTTAGAAATTACTAATGCTTACAAAATAGTAAATTATGATGTTGTAGCAGATGTTGGGGAAGATAATGTAATATCAATGACAGAGAGCATTACTGCATATTATAATGTGGGTTATTTTTCCCACGGTATTTACAGATATTTACCTTTAATTTCAAATGTAGGACAAATTGATGAAAATGGTAATGTAACTTATCAAAGTTATAGATGTACTTATGAAGATGTCAAATGTAACACAGATGTATATGTATATACCCAAAATCAAAATCTTGTTTTAAGAATTGGAGACCCTTCTTTTTGGGTAGATGGCAAAACAATAACTTATAATATTACTTACAAAATAGATATAGGTGCAGATAGAAACACAAATAAAGATATTTTTTATTTTAATATGATTGGTAATGGCTGGAACTCATCCATTGAAAATGCTAATATCACTATAAATTTACCAAAACAAACAACTAATATGCCAACAATTTACTTTGGGGAATATGGAAGTATTCAAACAGCTGAAAATTTTGAGTTTGATGGAATTACACTTAAATACTCTCACCAAAATTTAAAAGCTGGAGAAGGGTTAACGGTTAAGATAGATTTAGAAGATGGCTATTTTAACAGAAATTATTTTAGTGTGTGGAACTTAATTAATCTTTGTTGTGTTGTAGTGTTGTTATTGTGTTCAGTTGTTGTTTATACGAAATATTCTAATAAAACACCTTTAACACCTATTGTAAATTTCACAGCACCGAATGGGCTAACTTCGGCAGACATTGGATTTACAATAGACAAACATATTCATAATAAAGATATTGCATCTTTAATCATTTATTGGGCAAATAAGGGCTATTTGCAAATAGAGGAAAAAGACGGCATAACAAATTTGATTAAACTTAAAGATATAGATAAACATTGTAAATTATACGAATCTATTTTTTTCAATAATATTTTTAAAGATGAAAAGAAGGTGAGTATATCAAGTTTAAGTGGAAAATTGTCTGAAAGCATTACAACAGTTGCTAGTTCAATAGAGGTTGAAAACAAAGAATGTTTTTCTAATAAATCTTTTATTTTTAGGGAACTAATTTGTATTTTAACAAGTTTTATTTTAACAAGTATACTTTTTTATATTGCTTATGTGAGTATAAATCAAGTGTTTATAGTACTAAGTTTTGTGGGTGGTTTTTTATCATACTTAGTTCTAAACAGGTTAAGCTTAAATTTAGATGAATTAATAAACAAAAAAGGCAAAATCTTTATAGTAATATCATTGCTTCTATTTATTGCTTTTGTGGTTTTATATTTTATATTTGCATATAACATCTTTTTTGATAATTATGGAAGCATATTTGTTGGGTTGATTTCTTTTATTGTTACTTGTGTTATAGTTAGAAAATTTAATGTAAGAACAGATATAGGTATGAAACATTTGGGAGATATTGCTGGATTAAAAACATTTATTGAAGTAACGGAAAAAGAAAGATTAAATATGTTGTTGAAGGATAATCCAAAACTCTTCTATGATATTTTACCTTATGCTTATGTTTTAGGTATTTATGAAGATTGGTGTAAAAAATTTGAAGGGTTAACGATTGTTCAACCAGATTGGTTAATAAATGATGGACAAAATGGGACATTTGTATTTAATTTGTTTGTAATTAGTACAATGAATAATTTTTCTACAACACTTCAAATGGCAAATGTAATAAAAGTTAAAAATTCTTTAAATAAATTAGATTCACACTTCGGTGGAAGTGGAGGAGGATTCTCTGGTGGAAGTGGAGGAGGATTTTCCGGAGGAGGCTTCGGCGGTGGTGGCGGCGGAAGCTGGTAAAAAATTTTAAAATATTAGTAAAAAAGTTGCTTTATTGTACATAATAGTGTATTATGTTTGTAACAATAAGTTTGTAATAAGGAGAATTTATGAAAAAATTTAAAATTTTTGCAACTGTTTTAGTTGTATGCTTAATGATTGGAATAAGCACATTTACAGTTTATGCTCTAACAACAAAAACATTTAGCTTGCCTGATAGAACTTTGTCATTTACAGCTGGAGAAAATACATTCTTTGATGCAGAAATTTCATTTAGCTGGGCTCCAGATGATACAATCACATTTGGTATTGATGAAAATGGAAATGTTGTTGGAAACAATACATTAGAAGATTCTGTTTATAAATTAACAGATACAATTCCTGATATCAATTTTAATGACACAACAACAGTTTATACTGTAACATATTCTGTAACAAACACAGGAGATAAGGATTTAACATTTAAGCTTGATGGAATAAAATTTGATACAGAAGCTGATCAAAGATTTACAACAAAAATGCAAATTGATAAGGGTTCAGAAATTCAAGTAGATAATGATACAACTGCACAAACAGGATTCGAAAAGGGGACAGATACTTGCAGTGGAACAGTGGTAATTCCTAAGAGTGAAACAAAAAATATTTTGGTATCATATCAATTAGCAAGAGTGAATAATAGTTTTACTATTACAGAAGCAATTAATATGACATTCTCAGTAGGAGCATAATAAACTAAACAAAAAACACCAGCTTGTGTGAAGTGAACCCAATTTTTGCTCCGCAAAAATAAAAACCACTTTAATAAAAGTGCCTCCTATGATACAATTATCATAGGAGGTATTTTTATGGCTATTAAAGGACAAAAATTTAATTCTTACTCACC
>CALVNP010000049.1 GCA_944349805.1 uncultured Clostridia bacterium | reverse complement strand
AAGCAAAATAATGATTGAATTTATAGAAAATTTAAATGATAAAATGGGAATTGATAAAGGATTTTCTGAAATTCAGGAAAGCGATATAGAAACACTAGCAAAAATTGCAGAGCGCGAAGCAAATCCCTTATATCCTGTTCCAAAACTTTTAAGTTCTTTTCAAATTGAAGAAATATATAGAAAACTTAAAAAATAAATACAAAATAAAAACTCTACAAAAAAGTAGAGTTTTTTATTTAGGTATTGCAAACAGCACAATTTCTGTTGGAAAATACTGTCCCCCATAATATCTTAAATGTAAATTATAGTTTTTATTGTAATTTATGATAAGTTTGGGCAATTCAAACAGATCTGTATTATTATGATAAATGGAAATTAAAAGCTTAGTCAACTTACTTTCAATTATTTTTTTCGCTCCCAATATTGCATTCTTTTCTGAGCCTTCGATGTCCATTTTTATCATACTTATATCACTATCACCTATGTCGTCATCTAATGAAACACCTTCTACATTATTTTCTCCAGATTTTATCAAGTTGTTTGCAGAAGAATCTATGGACCTATTGTAACACAATTTCATATTTTTATCACAAACAGCTTTTTGTTTGAAAATTATATCTTTATAACTTTTTAAATTTTCTTTTGCTAATAAAATGTTTTTTTCGTCCATTTCATAACAGTATATCTTTTTATATGAATTTTCTCCGTAAGTTTTTACATAATCTATAACACTATCTCCTGTATATGCTCCCACATCAACGAAAACTTCATCTTTCAAATTGGGGATTAACTCCATATCAAAATAATGCTTATATATCCTTTCTCTCACCTTATCTAAATCATTAAAATTTTGATTAAAATAATTATTTAAAATTGCAAATAAAATATATTTTGATTTATAGTCTTTTAAATTGTTGTATAACCACACATAGTCATCTATATTATTTTTGAAAATTTCAGCTCTTTTATAAAACAATTCAAAATTATGTTCGGATTGTTTTAGAGTTCCCCAATAGTTGAATTTATTCACAAAATTTTCAATAGAAATTTGTAATGGAATATTTAAATTTGAAAATGTTTTAACCATATGAACATATATTTCATACATAGAAAGTTTATTTATTTGAGTTATAAGGTCATAAAATTTAACATCAAAAAAATTTTGCATACTTTGTTATATGTTGAAATTTTTTATCTTGTTAATTATATACAAAAATCAACCATTTTGCATATAAATACACAAAGTGAGGTTTTATGGAATATAATGATTATCAAATTTTAGAAAATTATGAAAATATGGCAAAAGCATATTCGACATCACTAGCTGAAAAAGGATTTGTTTTTGTAAATTTGGATAATACAAATTCTTCTGACACTTTAATAAACAAAGTCGCCAACAATTTGAACAAATTATGGAAAATTTACTTAGAAGGCTCTCTTTCCCGTTCTTTCACCAAAAATAAAGTAATTTATGCTCAACTTGCACAAAATACAAGTGTGATAATTGATAATTATAAAAACATTTTTCCAAATGCAAAATTTGACACACTACTTCCAATCAAAACAAGACCACAAGATATTCCCAAAATTGCAATTTTGTTGCTTACAGATTTAATTAAAGACATTTGGACTCTTTCAACTACAGAAACAAATAATCAATCAGCTTTGCTCAATATGGCAAATGATTTACTTTTACAAATTAAAACTTTAACATACACATTATAAAAAAAATGAGCTGGGTTATGCTCATTTTTTATTAAATTATTAAAGTGGGTTAATCTTTAATAATACGAAAATTTGCAAGTTTAAAGTGGGTTAATCTTCAAACTTAATTATTACTTAATAATTGTAGCAACTACACCTGAACCAACTGTTCTTCCACCTTCACGAATAGCGAAACGCAATCCTTGTTCAATAGCAATTGGTGTAATAAGCTTGATTGTCATACTTACATTATCACCTGGCATTACCATTTCAACTCCTTGTGGAAGTTCAATAGTTCCTGTAACATCTGTTGTTCTGAAATAGAATTGTGGACGATATCCGTTAAAGAATGGAGTATGACGACCACCTTCTTCTTTCTTTAACACATAAACTTCAGCTGTGAAATCTGTGTGTGGGTGAATTGAACCTGGTTTGCAAAGAACTTGTCCACGTTCAATTTCATTTCTTTGGATACCACGAAGTAATAGTCCTACGTTATCTCCTGCTTGTGCTTCATCAAGAAGCTTTCTGAACATTTCAACACCTGTTACAACTGTTTGTTTTTGTGATCCCATACCAACAATTTCAACAGTATCGTTGATTTTTACTGTTCCTCTTTCTACTCTACCTGTAGCAACTGTTCCACGTCCTGTAATTGTGAAAACGTCTTCAACAGGCATTAAGAAAGGTTTGTCTGTTTCACGAGCTGGGTCTGGAATGTAAGAATCAAGTGTATCAAGAAGTTCTTGAATTGGTTTTAACCATTCACTATTGATGTCGTTAGCATCACAAGCTTCGTTAGCTTTAAGTGCTGAACCTTTAATGATTGGTGTTTTGTCTCCTGGGAAACCATATTCTGTTAATAAATCTCTGTTTTCCATTTCAACAAGATCAAGAAGTTCTGGATCATCAAGTTGATCAACTTTGTTCATAAATACAACAATGTATGGAACACCAACCTGACGAGCAAGTAGAATGTGTTCACGAGTTTGTGGCATTGGGCCATCTGCTGCTGAAACAACAAGAATTGCTCCATCCATTTGAGCTGCACCTGTAATCATATTTTTTACATAGTCGGCGTGTCCTGGACAATCCACGTGTGCATAGTGACGTTTGTCAGTTTTATATTCAACGTGTGCTGTGTTGATTGTAATTCCTCTAGCTTTTTCTTCTGGAGCTTTATCAATTTCATCATATTTCATTGCATCAGCTTTTCCAAGCATACTTGAATAACGACATATTGCCGCTGTTAATGTTGTCTTACCGTGGTCAACGTGGCCGATCGTTCCAACGTTTACGTGAGTAAGAGATCTGTCAAATTTTGCTTTTGCCATTTTTTATATCTCCTTTATTTTTTTAATTCACTTTTTGACATCTGTGATTGTATCACAAATCATTTTTTTTATCAAGCAATTTTTAATAATTGTTTAATTATTAATTTTTTGCTCTATCGCCTGCAACTTTTTCAGCGATGTTCTTTGGAACTTCCTGATATTTTAGTGGTTCCATAACAAATGTTCCTCTTCCTTGTGTTTGAGAACGAAGGTCTGTTGCATAACCAAACATTTCAGCTAGTGGAACTTCTGCGTTTATCCTTTGATAGCCAGGAACAGTATCATTTCCGAGCAATATTCCACGACGAGATGTAAGATTTCCCATAACCGTTCCTAAATATTCATCTGGAACTTCTACCATAACCTTCATTATTGGTTCAAGAAGTACAGGGTGAGCTTTTGAAGCTCCTTCTTTAAATGCAAGAGAGCCTGCAATTTTAAATGCCATTTCAGATGAATCGACATCGTGGTAAGAACCATCGTACACTGTTGCTTTGAAGTCTACTGTTTCATAACCAGCAACAACACCATTCATTCTTGCTTCGTTTATACCATTGCAAACAGGTTGAATGAATTCTTTAGGAATTGATCCACCAACAGTCTTGTCTTCAAAAACAAATCCTGAACCTGGTTCAAGTGGTTCAAATTTAACCCAGCAGTGTCCGTATTGTCCTTTACCACCAGATTGACGAACATACTTTCCTTCTGCTTCCACTGTGTTTCTAATTGTTTCACGATAGCTAACTTGAGGTTGTCCAACATTTGCTTCAACCTTAAATTCACGAAGAAGTCTATCTACAATAATTTCAAGGTGAAGTTCTCCCATTCCTGCAATAAGAGTTTGTCCTGTTTCTTGGTTTGTGCTAACTCTAAATGAAGGATCTTCACGAGAAAGTTTACCAAGAGCTAAACTCATCTTTTCTTGCATATCCTTAGATTTTGGTTCTATTGCAAGTTGGATAACAGGTTCTGGAAATTTCATAGATTCAAGTTGAATTGGATGTTTTTCATCACAAAGAGTATGACCTGTTATTGTATCCTTTAAACCAACAATAGCAGCTATATCACCAGCAGAAACTTCTTGTATTTCTGTTCTGTTGTTTGCGTGCATACGAATAAGTCTTCCAACTCTTTCAGTTTTTCCGTTGCTTGCATTGTAAACATAAGAACCTGCTTTTAAAGTTCCTGAATAAACACGGAAGAATGTAAGTGTTCCAACAAATGGATCTGTTGCAATCTTGAAAGCAAGACCAGCAAGTGGGCCATTAGGATCTGCAACTCTTTCTTCTTCTTGTTCTGTTTCTGGATTTATGCCTTTAATAGCTTCTATATCAAGAGGTGATGGTAAATAATCAACCATTGCATCAAGAAGGTTTTGAACGCCTTTATTTTTATATGACGAACCACAAAGCATTGGGGTTACTTTCTTTGCTATTGTAGCCTTTCTTATTGCTTCTTTTAATTCTTTTAATGAAATTTCTTCCCCACCGAAATACTTTTCAAGAAGTTTATCATCAAGTTCAACAATGCTTTCAATAAGAGCATCGTGACGCTTTTTTGCTTCTTCTGCATATTCTGCTGGTATTTCCACTTCATCGATAATTTTTCCCATATCGTCTTCTGGAATATAAGCTTTCATCGTTAAAAGGTCTATAACACCTTTAAATGTTTCTGCCATTCCCATAGGCATTTGTAGAGGAAGTGGTTTTGTGCGAAGTCTATCACGAACGGAATCTACGCACTTGTCAAAGTATGCATCATCTCTATCCATTTTATTGACATAGATAATTACAGGGACCTTGCATTCATTTGCCTGACGCCAAACTGTTTCTGTTTGAGGTTGGACTTTATCACGAGCAGAAAGCACAAGCACTGCGCCATCAAGCACTTTAAGTGAACGAAGAACTTCAATTGTAAAGTCAACGTGTCCAGGGGTATCAATGATGTTAATTTTATGACCATTCCATTGACAAGTTGTACAAGCTGAAGTAATGGTTATACCACGTTCTTGTTCTTGTGCCATCCAGTCCATTGTTGCAGCACCATCGTGCACTTCACCAATCTTATGGTTAACACCGGTATAGTACAAGATTCTTTCCGTAGTTGTTGTTTTACCAGCATCAATGTGTGCCATAATACCAACATTTCTAGTCAAATGTAAATCTGTTGCCATTTTATTCTCCTTATATATTTTTTAATTGTTTTTTGGTAAATATTACCAACGATAGTGAGCAAATGCTTTGTTAGCTTCTGCCATTCTGTGCATTTCTTCTTTCTTCTTTATTGCATTACCTGTGTTATTGTAAGCATCAAGAAGTTCTCCTGCAAGTTTTTCTTGCATTGTTCTTTCACCGCTTCTCTTTCTAGCAAAAGTAACTATCCAGCGAATTCCAAGAGTTTGACGTCTTTCTGGACGGATTTCCATTGGAACTTGGTAAGTTGCACCACCAACACGGCGACCTTTTGTTTCCAAAACAGGTTTAACATTTTCAAGAGCGTCTGTGAAAATTGTAAGTGGTTCAGCACCGGTTTTTTCTTTGATTATGTCAAATGCACCGTAAACTATTTCTTCAGCTATACTTTTCTTTCCATCTAACATAACTTGATTTATAAGTTTTGTTAAAAGTTTGCTTCCGTATATTGGATCTGGAAGAACATCTCTTTTAACTGCACTATTTCTTCTAGCCATTTGTTTTCTCCTTTTATAAATTTTTATACATCATATTATTTTTTAGGTTTTTTAGCACCATATTTAGAACGACCTTGATTGCGTTTTGCAACCCCAGCAGTATCTAATGAACCACGAACAATGTGATATCTAACACCAGGAAGATCTCTAACTCTTCCACCACGAACAAGCACAACGCTATGTTCTTGAAGATTGTGTCCAATACCAGGAATGTAGCAAGTTCCTTCTGTTCCGTTTGAAAGTCTAACACGAGCTATCTTACGAAGAGCAGAGTTAGGTTTTTTAGGTGAAGTTGTTTTAACAGATAAGCAAACACCACGCTTTTGTGGGCAGTTTTCAAGAAGTGGAGCTTTGCTTTTTTTGTCAAAAGTTTTTCTACCGTTTTTAACTAACTGATTGATTGTTGGCATAATTTTCTCCTTTTATAAAAATTAAAAGAGTTGGGACATTCCCAACTCCAAACAGGTTTAAACTATATAAACTAAACCTAACGAGCACAAGTCAAAATTGACCAAGAACAAAAGTTCTTTCGGTGAAGCCACCTGCCGTTTTGGTTTCAAAAAGTTTAAACTTTTTGGCGTGGAAACAATTCCAGCACGATGGCATTCTATCAAATACATAATATAAAGTCAA
Organism: uncultured Clostridia bacterium; assembly: GCA_944349805.1. Classification (GTDB taxonomy): domain Bacteria; phylum Bacillota; class Clostridia; order Christensenellales; family UBA1242; genus Caccopulliclostridium. The sequence goes on along the minus strand of CALVNP010000049.1, from coordinate 4,112 downwards.
GAGTTTATCAAAAATTTATTTTACTTTTTTAGTTTTTACAAAATATTAAAAATTTTATAAAAATTTACAAAAATATCTTTTAATTTACAAATTTTTGTGTCATTATATCACTATGAAAAAACTTTACATATTTTGTGGAATTTTATGTTTTTGTTTTTTATGTGTTGGCGCTTATTTTTTAGTCAGCCCACTTTTTGCAAGTAGTTCAGCAAACTCATCACAAATTCCAGAAGATGAAAATGATGATACTAAAAATGATGAAGAACAAGAAATTATCTTTCTAAGTACAGATTATTCAGAAATTTATCTTTCATTAGACGAAGAAAATGCAAGAATAACATATAAAATTTTACCAGCTGACGAAATCCCAAACATCATAGTGGAAGATATAAGCGTGTTGACTGTTGAAAACTTTTTAATAAAACCACATAAAGTTGGTAGAACAAAAGTGATTTTATCACATAGAGACATAACTAAAGAAATTTTGGTAACAGTTTTTGAAAAGCAAGCCACATTGACATTCTCATCACAGAAATTTAACAGTGGACTTGATAAAGATGAAAATTATATTTCCTACACAGCAACAATCAATTTCAATTTTGACTATAAAAATATTACAATAAATCTTTCAGAAAATATAGAAGTTGTAAACGAAGAAAAAACGGACAATAGCATAGTACTAACCTTCAACATCTTATATGGAACAAATTTTATTTTTGATATTACAATAGATAAAATAAACATATATAGAGAAATGCTATGTGAGGAAATTCAAACAGATGACAACAATCTAGAAGAACCTAATCCAATAAATCCCGATGATTCTAACGAAGATGAAACTTCTTCCGATGAATCTACTAGTAATCCTTTAAATACATATCATTATGAAATTTACTACAACGGATTTGAAATAGATGATTATTTAGAAATAGAACTTTCAACTCCTTCATATATAATTGTAAATTTTAATATATTTGACTCTAACAGCAATGAACAAAACTTTACTTCTAAGGTTGAAATTGAAGACGAAGATAATATTACAAGAGATTCTATATCCATAGATTATCAACAAATAACAATACTTTTCTTTTCAAAAGGTGAAGTGAAAGTCACATTAAGTTCGTTAGACTGTGCTATTTCTAAAACATTCACATTAAAAATAAAATAAAGATTGGTAACTGCCAATCTTTTTTAACTAAGTGTATACATATAAGAAACACCATCAATCTCTGTATTTACAATAAGATTATTATCCTCATAAACCAAACTGCGTACTTGAAAAGCTTTTAACTTGTTATCAGAAGTATTTGATAATTGTCCAACAGTCTTATCAATCTGCAAAGTTACATTCCCATCATTATATTCATAACTGCCTAAAAAGTAAGAATAGTTTACTGTGTCATAATCTATTTCAAAAATAAATGTACTTTTGTAAAAACTATATTTAATTCTATTTTCAAATTCTGCTGATACATCACTTTCTCCCACCATAAGCGTACCATCCGTAAAAGTTTTATTAACTAAGGGATTTGAACCTGACGAACAAGCTGTCATTCCCAAAAACGCAAAAAGTGTAATAATCATTACTGATAAAAATTTTTTCATATAATCTCCATTAACTATATGATAAAAGAAAAAGTTAATATTGTCAATAAAAATTCCCATCTTGACAATACTGTGTATATAAACTATACTAATTATAGATTAAGGGGGGATATATGGAAGAAAAATCATCATTAAAAAAAATGTTTGATGACTATAAAACATATAGGTCTAATGAAAGTGAAAAAATAAGTAAGATGTCGGAAGAAGAACAATTAGAATACTACACTAAAAAACAAGAGGAAATTGCTGAACTCGCAAAAAAAGAAAATTTAAAAACTGTATCTTTTGAAGAACTTTTAAACAGCGAGGACAAGTAATATGAAAAAGGAATATTTGTTAGATACCAATATTGTAATTGCATTATCAAAATATCATAATTGTCAGGGAGACATAGAATCTTTAACACAAGAAGAAGGGTTTGATTATTACAAAGCTTTATCAATAAAAACTTTATACAATCTGATAAAAAATAAAGAAATTGAAGTATATGTTCCTTATATTGTTGTTGATGAATTGAAACAAGGCATAAACAAATATGGAATGAGCGCTTATTTGTATTACATACAAAGCGAGATAAATTTAATTCAAAATATTCCCCCAGAAGCTTTAAAAATAATAAATGATTTAGGGAACTATTACACAAAATTTAGAAGTAAATCTGGAGAAACAATATTTCAAGATAAAATAGAAAGATCTAATGGTAAAAACGATGCATTTATAATGGCATTTACATCGGTTGTGGGATTAAATATAATTACATTTGACAAACACTTCACCAATAAATTTTTCACGATAAGAGAAGCAAACGATTCTTTCAGACAAAACTATTTAAAAAAATATGGGAAACTAAGTTTAGTAAGTACAAAATTTAATGAAGTCAAAATACATAAACCAACTCACATATTAAAGGTGTACGGAAATTCATACGAACAATAAAAAATACCGTTATCAAAACGGTATTTTTTTATAAGGATTTGCAAATTTTGACATTAATAACTCCACAATAAAATAGTTGACATTGGATAACCATCGTTTACCAAAGAGTTTTGAGTCCACGAAGTCGAATTTAGAGAATCTAAAAAAGATGATGTTTTCATATCAGCTTGCGAAGTTATATTATAATTTTGATTTAATTGGAATTCTTCAGTTAATAACTGTAAATTTATATCCTTTTCCTTATCTTCTTTCCACCACAATGCTCCTTCTGTCCATTCTAAATGGGTTCTATAAAATAGATTTATTTTTGAATTTTCAATTGTGATTTCAACTCGACTATTTGAAATTGTGTATGTAACATTGTTTACATTATAATTATAAGCATTAATGGTTTTGTTAGAATACGATTTCCCAGATTCATTAATCAGATACTTATCTGCAATAATATCATCAGATGATGCAGGTGGAAAAGTTACAAGATCCCAATTTTTAATAGTTCGTTCATATACATTGTATGCAAAATTATCAGTTATATTGGAACTTATACCATAACAATTTGAAGTTGTTTTATCCGTGTTTCCATTTATTTGAGAGTAATAAATTTTAGAATCGTAACTTATTTTTGTTGTTAAAAGTGTGTTGCAATTAGTGATTAAACCACTAATTACTGAAGCATCTGCAAAAGAATATATTTTGATTTCATTAGTGATTTGTGTCCGTCTTACACCTCCCGAAATACTTCCAATGTTGTAGCAATTTGAAACATCATAGTCCGAATATCCCACAATTCCACCTGCATAAGCAAGTCTGTAGGTTGAAGAAATCGTGTAATTTTCAGAATTTATTGTTATGTGATTATTGTTCAACCCTAAATCTTTAATATTTTTATTTATTGAAATTGGACTTGATGTATTCGATTCTTTTGAATTAGCACTAATGTTTCCCATATTAAAGCAGTCAGAAATTTTAACATAACTTTCTCCAACAATTCCCCCAACCTTACTTCCATTCACACTTTGCCCATTAATATGTCCATAATTTCCACAACTTGTTATACTGTCGCTTGAATTTGTGGCTGAAACCAACCCTGCTATACCTCCAATTGTACAATAACTACCATTTAACCCATCATTTATAGCAGATGAATAAACATTTCCGTAATTTAAGCAAGCAGTAATTTTAAGAATTAAACATCCACCCATTATACCACCTGCAAACACTGTAAGATCTTTTCTTTCTGCGTATGCTTGGACTACGGCATAATTCTTACAATAAGATATGTCGGTACTCTCTGAATATCCAATTATGCCACCTGCAAAATTTGAAGAGCTTACATTTACACCCAAATTTGTGCAATTTGTTATAGTGCTAGTTTTAGCATATCCAATAATTCCACCCGCATGACAATCAACACTAGAAGCAGTTGATGAACTTAATTCCACACTCCCATTTTGCACAATTACATTCTTTATGACAGCGTTTTCTACACGACCGAAAACACCTTCATAACCAACATTACCATTATCTATCTTCAAATCTATGCTTAAATTTGAAATTATGTAACCACCACC
>CALVNP010000048.1 GCA_944349805.1 uncultured Clostridia bacterium | reverse complement strand
TTCTTTTCTTCCTATTCTAGACATATCTGACCTCCTACCAAACGTAAGCGAGCACTTCTCCGCCCACTCCTTGACTTCTTGCTTGTTTGTCTGTGAGTATACCCTTGTTTGTGCTAACAATTGCAATTCCTAGTCCACTGATAACTTTTGGAAGATTACTTGCACCTGCGTACACTCTAAGACCTGGTTTTGAAATTCTTTTTAAGCCTTTAATAACACTTTCGCCATTATCAGTATACTTCAAAACAATTTTAATATTTTTTTGTGCAGAATCAGAATCTTCAATCTCAGCACTAACAATATAACCTTCCTTAGCAAGAATGTTTGCTATGGTAAGTTTTTCATTAGATGCAGGAACTATAACAGTATCGTGCTTAACTGTGATTGCATTTCTTATGCGTGTTAACATATCTGCTATTGGGTCTGTAACTATCATATTTTCCTCCTTCTTACCAGCTTGACTTTTTAACTCCCGGAATCTCACCCTTGTTAGCAAGTTCACGGAAGCAAAGTCTGCAGATGCCATATTTTTTCAAAACGGAATGTGGTCTACCACAAATAGAACATCTTGTATATTCTCTTGTTGTAAACTTTTGCTTTCTTTGTTGTTTTTCTTTTAATGCTTTCTTTGCCATACTATCTCCTAATTCCTAAAAGGCATTCCTAATGCCCTTAGAAGTTCAAGTGCTTCTGCATCGGTTTTTGCAGTTGTAATAATGTTTATATCAAATCCCCTAATTTTATCGATTTTATCATAAGAAATTTCAGGGAAAATTAATTGTTCCTTAATTCCCATAGCGTAATTTCCTCTACCAGCAAAGGATTTATCTGAAACTCCTCTAAACTCTCTAACTCTAGGAAGAGCAATTGATATGAGTCTATCTAAAAATTCGTACATTTTGTTACCACGAAGTGTAACAGTTGCACCAACTTTCATTCCTTCTCTAACTTTAAAGTTTGAAATAGCTTTTTTAGCTTTTGTTGCAACAGGTTTTTGTCCAGCAATAACTTCAAGTTCATCTAATGCAATATTAAAACTTTTAGAGTTATCTTTAACATCACCAAGCCCCATATTTAATGTAATTTTATTAATTTTTTTTATTTCATTGATATTTTTATAACCAAATTTCTTCATAAGAGCAGGAACAACTTCTTCTTTATACATAACGCTTAATCTTGCTTTGTTTTCCATTTATTCCTCCTTATTTTCCACCTGCAACAGTTTTTCTTACAGTTGTTTTAACATTATCTCTTGTTTTAGACTGATTAGAAACTTTTGAGTTGCTTGCTGGTTTTTTAGCTACATTTTTATCTTTAACTTCTTTTTTTGCTGAATCTTTAACAGTTTCTTGTTTAACTTCTTTTTTAGCTTCTTTTTTTACTGTTTTAACGAACTTTTTATCTAAGCTAGCTCCACATTTTTTACAAACGCGAACATTTGCTCCTTCAATAGTTTTTCTTGAAATTCTTGTTGCTTTTCCACATACAGGGCAAACAACCATCAAGTTTGAAGCTTCCATTGGAGCAGATTTTTTAATAATTCCACCCTTATCCTGAGCCGACTTTGGCTTTTGGTGTTTTGTTACAACATTAATATTTTCAACAACTGCTTTACCATCTTTTGGCATAACTTCAAGAACTTTTCCTGTTTTACCAGAATCCTTACCTGTGATAACTAAAACAGTGTCACCTTTTTTAATAAATGATTTTGCCATTGTCTTCTCCTTATATAACCTCTGGTGCTAGAGAGATAATTTTCATATAATCTCTATCACGGAGTTCTCTTGCAACAGGTCCAAAAATACGAGTACCTTTTGGTTGTTTTTGATTATCAATGATAACAGCTGCATTATCATCAAAACGAATATGTGTTCCATCAGGTCTTCTTAAACCCTTTGATGTTCTAACAATAACTGCTTTAACAACATCACCCTTTTTTACCATTCCACCTGGAATTGCACTCTTAACAGAAGCAATAATAACATCACCAATGTTTCCACTTCTTCTGAAAGAACCACCAAGAACACGGATACACATAATTTTTTTAGCGCCTGTGTTATCGGCAACTTTTAAATTTGTTTGTGGTTGAACCATATTCCTTCCTCCTACTTAGCTCTCTCTACAATGCGCACAAGTCTGTAATATTTATCTTTGCTGATTGGACGAGTTTCCATAATTTCTACTGTATCACCAATACCAGCTTCATTATTTTCATCGTGCACTTTGAATTTTTTGGTTGTTTTAACGACTTTTTTGTATAATGGGTGTTTTGAGTTAGATACGATTGCAACAACTATTGTTTTGTCCATTTTACCAGCACTTACAACAATACCTTGTTTAGACAATCTTGAATTTCTTTCTAAATTTTCCATCTTAACCCTCCACCTGAGCTTTTATTTCTCTTTCTCTAAGAATTGTTTTAATTCTTGCAATATCTTTCTTTACATTATGCAACTGCATATTGTTTGGAAGATTTCCTGTTGCGTGAGAAAATCTTAAATTGAAAAGTTCGGAAGTAAGGTCTGAAAGTTTTTTGTTTAATTCTTCATTTGTCATATTTCTGATATCGTTCTTTTTCATACCGTTTCCTCCCTTTTAATAAATTTTGTCTTGCAAGGAAGTTTATATGAAGCAAGTCTTAAAGCTTCTCTTGCAACTTCTTCTGAAACACCGTTCATTTCAAAAAGAACTCTACCGGGTTTTACAACTGCAACCCAAAATTCAGGAGAACCTTTACCTGAACCCATTCTTGTTTCAGCAGGCTTTTTTGTTACAGGTTTATCTGGAAAAATCTTAATCCAAACCTGACCACCTCTTTTAATATATCTTGTCATTGCTATACGAGCAGCTTCAATCTGATTTGATTTTATCCAACAAGGTTCTGTTGCAACAATACCGTAATCGCCATAAGCAAGCTCATTACCTCTTGTTGCCACACCTGTCATTCTGCCACGATGAACACGACGTCTTTTAACTCTTTTAGGCATTAACATCTGACTTTTCCTCCTTTGATAGGATTTCACCTTTGAAAATCCAGCACTTAACACCAAGTTTTCCGTAGTTAGTAAATGCTGATGCAACACCATAGTCCACATCTGCTCTTAAAGTGTGAAGTGGTAAACTTCCTTCCATATAGCTTTCTGTTCTTGCTATACTGTTAGCACCATCAACAACACCACTAACTTGAACTTTGCATCCCTTTGCTCCAGCTTTCATAACTCTTTGCATAGCTTGTTTTAAGCATCTTCTAAATGCAACACGCTTTTCAAGTTGAGCGACAATGCTTTCTGCAACTAAAACTGCATCAAGGTCTGGTTTTTTTACTTCTTTTATATTAACAACAAGGTTAACACCAGCACTTACAAGTTTTGAAATTTCCTTTCTTAAAGCATCAGCACCAGCGCCTTTTGTTCCAATAAGCATACCTGGTCTGCCTGTAAAGATGTTTACTACAACTTTTGTAGCAGTTCTTTCAATTTCAATTTTTGAAATTGCACAGTTTGCATATTTTTTCTTTATGAATTTTCTAATTTCACTATCTTCTTTAAGATATTTGGCAAAATCTTTTTTGGTTGCATACCAAGTTGAATCCCAAGATTTATTTACGCCAAGTCTAAGTCCAATCGGATTTACTTTTTGTCCCATACTATCCTCCTACTTTGCCTCACCTAAAATCATTGTAATATGGCAAGTTCTTTTTAAGAGTCTATCAGCTCTTCCTCTTGCTCTAATATTAATTCTTTTAAGTGTTGGTCCTGGACTAACAAAGGTTTCAGCAATTATTAAATCTGCTCTATTCAAACCTTTATTGTTTTCTGCATTTGCGATTGCAGATTTTAAAAGTTTAAGGCAAACTTCAGCAGAACTTTGTTGACTATTAGCAAGTATTGCCATTGCCTCTTCAACTTTTTTGCCTCTAACAGTATCAAGAACGATTCTAACCTTTGAAGGACTCATTCTTATATACTTAACTTTGGCAAAAGGTCTTTGATCTTTGTTTTGTAGTCTTTTTTCAGACTTTTCTCTCATTCTTGTTGCCACTTAAAGTTTCCTCCTTATCCTTTAGCACCTGGTACGACTTTTGCTTTTTGTCCAGCGTGAGCTTTAAAAGTTCTTGTTGGTGCAAATTCACCAAGTTTATGACCTACCATTTCTGCTGTGCAATAAACAGGAATGTGTTTTTTGCCGTTATAAACAGCAAATGTAAAGCCGACAAATTCTGGGTAGATAACAGAAGCTCTTGACCAAGTTTTAATCGGTTTTTTAGTGTTTGTTTCATTCATTTTCGCAACGGTTTTTAAAAGTCTTGAAAATACATATGGTTGTTTTTTTGATGATCTACTCATATTAATTAATCCTCTTTACAATTAACTTATTTGAAGCTTTTTTCTTTGATCTTGTCTTATATCCAAGAGCTGGTTTACCCCAAGGTGTAACAGGGCTTGCCATACCAACAGGGCTCTTACCTTCACCACCACCGTGTGGGTGATCGTTAGGGTTCATAACAACACCTCTAACAGTAGGTTTAATACCTAAATGGCGTTTTCTTCCAGCTTTACCAAGAGAAACAAGTTCGTGGTCCAAATTACCAACAGTACCAATTGTAGCTCTGCAAGTAGCAAGAACATTTCTCATTTCTCCACTTGGCATACGAAGCATAACATACTTACCTTCCTTAGCCATAAGTTGAGCAGCAGCTCCAGCGCTTCTAACAACTTGGCCACCCTTTTTAGGACTGAGTTCAATGTTGTGAACAACAGAACCAACAGGTATATTAGCAAGTGGAAGGTTATTTCCGACTTTTATTTCAACATTTTCACCACTCATTACAATGTCGCCAACTGTAAGGCCTAAAGGTGCTAAAATGTATCTTTTTTCACCATCAGCGTAAGTGAGAAGTGCAATATAAGCTGTTCTATTTGGGTCATATTCAATAGAAGTAACTTTTGCAGGAACATTATCTTTATTTCTTTTGAAATCGATAATTCTATATTTTTGTCTTCCACCACCACCGATGTGACGAACTGTTATTTTTCCTTGTGCATTTCTTCCACCGGTTCTCTTTTTGCTAACTAACAAGCTTTTTTCAGGAGCTACTTTGGAAAGCTCTTCAAAACTAGCGTGTGTGGCAAATCTGCGACCAGCAGATGTAGGTTTATTAATCTTAATTGCCATAACTCCTCCTTAGCTTAAACTCTCAAAGAAAGCAATAGGTTTGCTGTCTTTTGTAAGAGTTACAATAGCTTTTTTATAATCACCAGTGTTGCCAACTGTTCTACCACTTTTTGTGTTTTGCGCTTTTACTTTACCTTTAACATTAATGGTGTTAACTTTTTCAACATTAACTTTAAAGATTTCTTCAACAGCTTTTTTTATTTCAATTTTACCAGCTCTTTTATCTACAACAAAGGTGTACACCTTGTTTTGAATACCAGCATAGCTTTTTTCAGACATAAGTGGCTTTTTTATAATTTCATATGCGTTCATTATATTCTAGCCTCCTCAATTGCTTTTACAGTTGCTTTTGGCATAACAATTCTAGCATTTGAAACAACTTCATACACATTAACATTGTCAGCAGTTGCAACGGTAACATTTTTGATATTATTTGAAGCTCTTAAAACATCTTCATTTTTTTCTGGAAGAACAATTAAAACTGTTCTATCAAATTTAAAGTTGTTTAAGAATTTTTCAACTTCTTTTGTTTTAGCTTCTGCAAGTTTAAATTCATCTAAGAATGTAATTTCTTTTTGTCTTAATTTTTCACTTAAAGCAGAAACAAGTGCAAGTCTTTTAACTTGTTTATTAACCTTTTTAGAGAAATCTCTAGGTTTTGGAGCAAAAGCAACTCCACCACCAATTTGGTGAGGTCCTTTTGTAGAACCTTGTCTTGCATTACCTGTGTGTTTTTGTTTGTAAGGTTTTTTAGCGTGCCCCCTTACTTCACTTCTTGTCAAAGTACTTTTTGTACCTTGTCTTTCGTTAGCCTGTTGAGCAACAATTACTTCGTGAACAACAGGTTCGTTGTATTCTACGCCAAAGATATCATCGTTTAGCTTTAAGCTGCCAACTTCTTCGGCATTCATATTAAATAATTTTACGCTTGGCATACTTAACTCCTTTTACCTCTAACAGCTTCCTTAACGAGAACAACGGAACCTCTTGGTCCTGGAACACATCCTTTAATTAAAAGGATATTTCTTTCTGGGTCAACCTTAACGATTTCAAGATTTTGAATTGTAACTTTTTCGTTACCATATTGACCAGGCATTCTCTTGTTTTTGAAAACCCTAGAAGGTGTTGAATTTGCGCTCATTGAACCAACTTCACGATGAACAGGTCCTGTACCGTGAGTCATTTTCAATCTGTGTTGATTCCATCTCTGAATAACACCGGTAAAACCTCTACCTCTTGTTATACCAGACACATCAACTTTGTCATTTTCATCAAAGATATCACACTTGATTTCACTGCCAACTTGGAAATCGCCATCAAGCTTAAATTCTTTAATTGTTTTTCTTGGTGAAACATTCACCTTTTTAAATTGACCAAGATCAGCTTTGTTAATTCTGTTTTCCTTAGTCTCGCCAAAAGCAAGAACTACGCTTTTGTAACCTTCCTTGCTTTCCGTTTTTATGCCAACAACAGCACAAGGGCCAGCTTCAACAACTGTAACGGGAATAACCACGCCATCAGGAGTGAAAACTTGTGTCATACCCAACTTTTTGCCTATTATTGCCTTTTTCATTTTGTCCTCCATATAGATTTGTTATTATAATTTAATTTTGATGTCAACCCCAGCAGGAAGTTCAAGCTTCATTAAAGCGTCAACTGCCTTGGAATTTGGGCTGAATATATCAATCATACGCTTATGCGTTCTTGATTCAAATTGTTCACGACTATCCTTGTGTTTATGTGGTGAACGGATAATTGTAACCACTTCCTTGTCTGTTGGTAGAGGAATTGGTCCTGCAACTCTAGCTCCACCCTTAGAAGCAGTGTCTATGATTCTTTTGCAAGCTTCATCAAGAAGTGCGTGATCATAAGCTTTCAATTTGATTCTGATTTTTTCTGCCATATTTTATCCTCCTAGCATAAATTTAACAAATCAGTTGTATGCATAGTACACATATCCGTGTGTGTCACGCATCTACTCAAAAAAAATTTCGCATACAGCGACTTGTTCGCAAAGGTCAATGCCTTCACTTGTCCGCATAAATTCTCTTTGTTTATCGGCTAAACAAAGTAACCTTATGCTTCAACCCATTTTGCGTGATGTTAGCATTATATCAGAGTGTTATAAGCTTGTCAACAATTTTTATAAAAAAAATAAAAAAATATCAATCGTTGATGACTGATATTTTTATCAATGTTATTTGTGTAATTATATTAAGTATTGTTATATATATAATATACACTTATTTACATATACACATATGTACATATTTACAGTTTGTTAAGAACATTATGAAGTCTTGCCTTTTCCAAAACTTTGTTTGTTATTTGTTCCCCTTTTTTTATAATTATTTCGTTATTTAAGCCAATAATAGTGTTTATTGCAATTTTGCCAATTAAGCTTTTAGCAACAAACCGTGGTGGAATTAATTGTTTTTCAGTTTTTTTAGGAATATCTTCCTGAATTTTCACAATAATTTTGTCGGTATTAAAAAGCTTTTTCTTTTTTGGAGCAAGAGTACACTTTTTTATGTTTTTTTTCTCTGAATTAACAATTAGAATTTCATTATTTGTCAATATGCTTGAAACACCTATATAACTACCATTATCCAATATTAAATTTTCAATGATAGAATTATTAAACTCTACATCAGCAACTTTTCCCAAATATACACCATTAATTGTAAAACATTCCTTGTTTATGGGGTTAGAATTATAATCATCTAAAATAATATCTTCTAAAACATTTTCATTTTTTATGATACACTCATCATATGAAAGATTATACACATCTTTTAAAGACAATTTATATTTTGCATCATCATCATTGTCCAGAACGACAAATCCACTTATTTTTCTTAAATTATCTTCAATTACAACATTTAAAATTGTCCCAACATATTTTGCTTCAAATAAACTTATTACTTTTTTTGAAATTATTTCTGAAATTTTGCTCATACTTTAACCTATTTAAAAACTTCGATTAAAATACCCATTCGACATAATTAGATAAAAAAACTTGCCTTTTCGGGCAAGTTTTTTAAAATTTTGCTGTATTTAACTTGTCAAGCAAAAAATTTACATCAATTCCGTGAACTTCACAAGCTTCTTCTAATGTTTCCATTTGACTTACAGGACAACCAAAACAATGCATTCCGAAGCCTAACAAAATATCTGCATATTTTTCATTTTCTCTTAGCACTTCACCAAGAGTTGTATTTTTTGTAAACATAATCACTCCTTTTATTTTATTGGAAAATCGTATGGACTTGGTTTTCTTGGATGCCTCATAAATACAATATTACCACTTAAATCCCTTTTAATACTTCCATCAGGGTTTCTAGCAGGAACAGGATTTCCGTTTAAATCTCTGATAATATCTCCATTTTCATCAACATATTGCATTGCCTGTAAAGCATCATATCTCTCTTTAGCAGATTTGTACGCTTTAACATCTGAAGCATTTCCACCACGAGCATAGATTATCATTCCATCAATTCCACCAGGTTCTTCAAAGCCCTTTGATACTTCTGTTTCTTTATACATTTCATTTATTAAACCTGTTATGCCATTTATAAGATTTGAAAATTTAGCCATCTAATCTCCTATTTAATTGTCCAACTACCAGCACCAGGTTTTTTAGTTCCTCTTGCATAAATAATGTCGCCTTCTACATAGGTAATTTGACCAGTTTTTTGATCCTTAACAGGAACAAGCGTTCTTTTAACTGAGCCATCAGCATTTCTTTCTGGAACAGGAATATTATTAGCATCGGTAATAATATCACCTTGTCCATCAACCATAGAATTTATATATTTACCATACCAATTATCTTTTGCAGCTTTATATGCTTTCATATCAGATGAGTTTCCACCACGAGCATAAATCATCATTCCATCTCCACCACCTGCTTCATCCCAGCCTTTATAGAGATCTGTACCTCTCAACATATCGGAGAACATATCTCCCATTCCTTTCATAATGCCAGCGCCTGCACTAGCGAATCCACGCTTCACACTCTTACCAAATCGGCCAAAGTAACCACTGGCCTTGACAGAATCGCTTGAAGATGCTGAACCAGAGGAGCCGCTTGAAGAAGTAGTACTAGAAGAACTTCCCGAACGAACGGAACCTGAAGAATCAGAAGAACCCTTTGAAACATCTGAACTAGAAGAATTGTCTGAATCGCTAGCAACAGATTTTCCACTAGTTGGTGTAGATTTGTTTTTACCCAACAATTCATCTCTTCTTGCCTTTAATCTTTCTAACTCTTTATCTCCACCAAAGTTCTCAAACTTACGCCTCTCCATAGATTCTGTTTCGTGGTCTCCATGATCACGCCCAGCTCTTATTCCTTCTTTATAACTCTCTCCTTCTTTTATTTTAGATTCTAGAGATTTTAATTCACGCTGTCTTTTATATTCTTTTGCTTCATCTCCACCCATAGAAGAAAGAGCTTTCAATCCTATGCCAGCCGCTGTACCAACTCCTGAAGCTTTTAATGCCATACCACCAATCTTCAATGTTGCAGCACCAGCTTTTTGTATGGTGGAACCAACTTCTTTTGCAATATCTGCACCAGCTTTGTGAACATCGTCACCACCAGATATTTCACTCATAAGAGCAATAAAACTTTTTACTGAAACCAATCCCACAATAATAAATATTGACTGAATAATTGCATCTATTGGAGAAATATTAAAAAATTTAATTTTATAAATATACGGCAAAATTATAAACATTATATTCATACCAACAACGGCACCATAAGCACCTAGTATCTTTGATACAAACTTGCCTTTCCATTTTCCAAATGCCGAACCATCATCCAGTGGCATTAATGCAACAACAGGAGGAGAAACCAAGAATAAGCCAATAACTTCAAAGAACCTTTTCATTAGTCCAAGAATAATGCCTATAAACACTCCAAGCATCGATAAAACAATCGCCCAAGCAACAATAAAATCAAACTGCCACAGGTCATAATAGTACCAAATAACCCCCACTCTGTATCTATCTAATGTTTGAAATGGAATAGAACCAGCCGATATACAATCTGCCGCAGAAATTAAATCAACTGCTAAAATATTACAAGACTTCTGATAATCAGAAGAATAGTCTAATGTACTTGCATGTGCAAATTTAACATTGTTTGCAAAAGCTGTGTCAATATAAGTTGCCACAGTTTCAGAATCTGTTCCTGTGAAAGTTCCATTCCAATTTGTAATTTCATTTGTATTTAATAATTGAACAAATTCAGTTGACAATCTTGCCCTATTAGCCCTATATGCACTAGCCTTAAATGCAACTCCACTAAATGGGGTTGTGTTTGTTGCAATTTTAACACCAAAAACAGAATATGCTATATAGCTATCATTACCTGCAAAATCATCATATCGGTCATATATTACTAAATTGTTAGACGGCATTCCTAAAGCATCAGAACTACTACCTGTTGTAATTGAATCTAATGCTCTTAAAATAACATTACATAAATACACTCCAAAGATTACAACCACAGGTACTATTGCAAAAGTTAAAAAAGCTTTAAAGCTTCTTCCTACAACCTTACTTTTAGAATTTGAACCATCTTTTTCCGGTGTATACTCGTTTCTAATTAATGCTATCAAAGTTGTTAAAAAGAGCATTACTATACCAAGAATAATAAAACTCCAAAACACATTGGAAAGAGTGGGATATTTATTTGTGAAAATTCCCAATATAAATTCTTCAACAATATCACCTGTTTTTTGTGTAGTTTGACCAGCATCTGTCACAAAGTATGTATCTAAACCCGCCAATTTTCTAAAAAGGAGCTGAAAAACATCAAGAACAGTAAAAAAACTTGTTGTAATAAGATACATTAATTTGGGAATAAAAGAAAACAGTCCAGATACTATTTCCCAAACCCCAGCCAATGAGCTACTAACAAAATTAAACATTTATTGCTCCTTTGTATTATTTTGTATTATTTTAACAAAAAAAAACATATTTGTATAGTATTTTTGGAAATTTAATTTATAAATTTAAAAAATAAAAAACCTTTAAGGTTAGAAGACCCAACTCTTAAAGGTTTTTTAAAATTATTATTATTATTCTATTGGACCTGCTCCCTCAGGGAAGAATGCTGGTATAGCGAATTTAATAAACAAGATAAAGAATAAAATTAAACCAATCATTATTGCTAATCCTACAACAACATTAATTAAACGCTTTTTAGCTTCTTCACGCTTTTCTGTGGAATCAGCTCTTGCCATATTAACACCTAAAACAACAGCATAAATAGTACCTGCAGCTCCAACAATTATCAACAAAGGAATAAGCACATATGAAATGGCATCCACAACCTGTATAAGCCAACCAAATGTTTTATATGTTTGTGAATCTGTTCCTCCAAGGATCTTTTCCCATTCTTCTTGAGAAATTAACCAACCACCAAGTCCTGAAATTCCTGCCATCATCTTTGTCAACAATAGAGTCATATTTTTACCTCCAAAAAATTATTTTGCAAAAACCTCGCATTTGTTATATGCAAAATTAATTACACGGTTATATTATCACAATGTAAAACAATTTCAAAACAATTTTCGACATTTTTTTAAAAATTTTTAAAATTATTTTTACATCTTTATTTATTTGCAATTAATTAAAAATTATTTATGATTTTCTTATTTGTTCAATCAAAATTTTATTAAATATAAATATATAAAAAATAAATTTAATATTTATTTGATTTTACATTATGAGTTATGTTATATATTCTATGAATAAGCAATTTGTTTAGGGGTTTTTATGAAAAAAAGGTTTTTGTCTTCTATAATCATTTTAGCAATCTGTTATATTGCTGGTTTTTTAGCTTCGTATCTTATTAACAAACCTACAAATTTTGTTGATAATTTTTCTAGTACATATGCTTTAGTCGGTTTATGTGTTGGGTTTTTATTTTTCTTACTGTTATTACTAACAAACAAAAGTAGCGTGAGTGCTTCAAGTACAGGTGGAACAGGAACAACTGCTAGTGGAGAAAAATTAAAACAATATTTTGATGCTAGATGGATTACGGAAAAAGAATTATTAACAGATAAAAAATTTATGTACAATACTTACTCCACTTTACCATCTGTAAAAAAATCTGGAATTGTAATTAGAAATGAAGTAAAAAATGGAAAACTTCAAATAAATATGTATAATCCTATTCACACTCTTGTAATAGGTACAACGGGAAGTGGTAAAACCACAATGATAATTGACCCAGCAATAAGAATTCTTTCAAAAACAGCAGAAAAGCCCTGTTTGGTTATAACTGACCCCAAAGGAGAGCTATACAATAATCACAGTTTGCAGTTAAAAGCAAATGGATATAGACTTTTAACACTTGATTTAAGAAATCCTTATGCTTCAACAAGATGGAATCCAATGGCAAACTCATATGAAAAATATCATAAAGCTATGAACTTGGAAAATGAAGTAATAGTTCATAAAGGAACCAATCCTGCAGATTTGAAGTTAAAAATAATTGCAAAGCAATATAATAATGAATGGTATGAATATAACAAAATTGCTTATCCAAATAAAGAACAATTAATGAGCGATTTAAGTGCGAAAAAGCAAGAGTTGATTGACCAAGCTGAAAATGAATTAAGAGAAATTGCCGTCAATATTGTACCTATTGAAAATAAAAATGATCCATCTTGGGAGCGTGGTGCACAGGACTTTTTGTATGGAATTATGTTAGCAATGCTTGAAGACAGTTTAAATCCAGAGCTTGGAATGACAAAAGAAAAATTTAATTTTTATAATTTAGCAAAAATAGCAACTTTTAGAGATGCAGATCCTGATAATCCTTTTGGAACAATTAGGGAATACTGTGGTGGAAGGGACAAGTTATCCAAAGTCCAAAGCTTAGTTTCGACAGTTATAAACAATGCACCAAACACAACAAGAAGCTATATGGGTGTTTTGCTTTCCAGAATTTCAATCTTTCAAGATGGTGGAATTTGTTATGCAACAAGCTTTTCTGATATGCTATTTGATGATTTTGTTGACAAACCAACTGCCCTATTTATTAAAGTTCCAGATGAAAAAGAATCCAGACACTGTATTGCAACAATGTGTATTTCTCAACTTTATAAAAAACTGATTGAAATTGCAAGCGAACAAGCAAATTTACAACTTCCCAAAACTGTTTATTTCCTTTTAGATGAGTTTGCAAATCTACCAAAAATTGAAAAAATGGATAGTATTATTACAGTTGCTAGATCTAGAAAGATATTTTTTGAACTTGTTATACAATCTTATAGTCAGCTTGACAATAAATATGGAAAAGAAGTTGCTGAGACAATAAGGGGGAACTGTAATATACAAATTTATCTTGGAACAGAAGATCAAAAAACAAAAGAAGAATTTTCCAAAATGTGTGGAGATATTTCTATTGAAACAAAAAATACATCTGTGAGTAAATCGGACAAAAAAGATGATATGGGTTCATCAACAACAAGTGCCCAAATTGTAACCAGACCTTTAATTTACCCTTATGAATTGGGTCAACTACCCTACGGAACTGCCATTGTAAAAATCTTTCAAGTCAACCCAATAAAAACAAAATTTACACAATATTTTAAAGTTCCAGAATTTGATAAAAGGATTGCAGCAGAAGAATATGCCCCAAGCAGTTCTCTTAATGAATCAAAAATTTATTATGACATTACAGAAAGAAATAAAAAAATATATAAAAAATCAAAT
>CALVNP010000047.1 GCA_944349805.1 uncultured Clostridia bacterium | reverse complement strand
ATAAGGGTACTCGTCAAGAAACACCACCAGAACTGAAAGAACAATTTCCCAAGATTAAAGATTTATTGCAAAAAATGAACATAAAAATTTATGAGTTTGAAGGAATAGAAGCTGATGATATTTTAGGAACAATATCTCAGGTGTCTAAGGAAACTCATAATTACATTTTATCCGGGGATAGGGATTTACTTCAACTTATAAGCAATGATACTGAAATTTTATTGACAAAACACGGTACAAGTGATGTTAAATTAATAAATAGAGAAGTTTTAAAATCTGAAATGAATTTAACACCAAGTCAAATTGTAGATTTAAAATCTCTTATGGGAGATAACAGTGATAATATCCCTGGAATTAAGGGGATTGGACCTAAAACTGCCCAAAGTTTAATTGAAGAGTTTGGCAATTTAGAAAATATTTATAAAAATCTTGATAATGTAAAAGAGTCTTTAAAAAATAAACTTGTGGATTGTAAAGAAGACGCATTTATGTCCTATCAACTTGCAAAAATAAAAACGGATTGCGATGTTAAATTTGACATAGATGAATGTGTTTTGTCTTATCCGTTTAATATAGCTATAAAAGATGTATTTAAAAAATATGGTTTTATGAGTTTATTAAAACGAAATATTTTCACAGAACTAAATGAAATTGATTTTAATACAAAAAGTATAAAAATAGAATTAAAAAATATCGAAGAAATTGAAAAATTAAAAATAAGTGATAAATTTGCATTTAATTTTAACGATGATTTTTTGTTTTCAATTAATGAGAATAATATATATTATTTGAATAAAAAAATTGATTTTTTTTCATCAAATATAGATATTAATGATGTGATTTTAAAATTAAAAAATATTTTTGAAAATAATAAAATAATTAAAATTACATCAGATTTAAAATCTCAGCTTCATATTTTTGAAACATTAAACATAAAATTAAACAATGTTTTTGATTTAAAATTAGGCGCGTATTTAATAGGTGGAAGTAAAAATATAGTTCAAGATATTAACAATTATTTTAGTTTGTACGATATGATTGTAAATAAATTAAAACAATTAGATATGCAAAATCTATATTACAATATTGAGTTGCCACTTCTTTTTGTTCTATACAAAATGGAAAAAAATGGTTTTAAAATAAATTTTGAAGAGTTAAAATATCTCAGTAATAAATATATTGAAGAGCTAAAATCACTTGACGATAAAATACAAGAACTAGCTGAAGAAAATTTTAATGTTAAATCACCAAAGCAAGTTGGACATATTTTATTTGAAAAATTAAAATTAAAACCACTTTCAAAAAAACAATCAACAAACATTGATGTATTAAATGATTTAATAGATGAACACCCGATTGTTCCGTTGTTAATTAGATTTAGAAAAATACAAAAACTGCAAAGTACTTACATTGAACCATTTTTAGATATTGTCAAAGGAAGTGGGGACATCATTCATACTGTGTTCAATCAAACTTTAACTGCAACAGGAAGACTTTCTAGCAGTGAGCCCAATTTACAAAATATTCCTGTACGAGATGAAGAGGGTAGGATTTTAAGGAAATTGTTTATAAGTAGATTTGAAAATGGAAATATTATTTCTGCTGATTATAACCAAATTGAATTAAGATTACTTGCTCATTACTCCGAAGATGAAAAATTAATTAAAGCTTATAAAGAAAATAAAGATATTCACACATTAACTGCTTCAGAAGTTTTTGGAGTTGCAGAATCTGAAGTTAATGCCTTGCAAAGAAGAAGAGCAAAAGCTGTAAATTTTGGAATAATTTACGGAATATCTGATTTTGGACTTTCTCAAAACATTGATTTATCCAGAAAAGAAGCAAAGGAATATATAGAAAAATATTTTCAAACTTATCCAGCTGTTAAAAAATATATGGATGACAATGTTGAATTTGCTAAGAAAAATGGTTATATAAAAACTATTATGGGGAGAATCAGAAACATTCCTGAAATCAACTCAAATGTATACCAAACAAGACAATTTGGTGAAAGGGTTGCAATGAATATGCCATTACAAGGTTCTGCTTCTGATATTATAAAGATGGCTATGATAAAAGTAGATAATGCTTTACAAAATCAGAATTTACAAAGCAAACTTGTTTTACAAATCCACGATGAATTAATTGTAGATGTTTTTCCAGGTGAAGAAGATGAAATAAAAAAAGTTTTAAAAGATTGTATGGAAAATGTTATAAAGTTAAAAGTTCCTTTACCTGTTGACATTAATATTGGAAAAACTTGGTTTGACTGTAAATAAAAAACACGAAATTGTTTTCGTGTTTTTTTATTCGAATTTAATTTTGTCTTTAATATAATTTACAAGTTCTTCAATTTTCAATGTAATTTGTTGCATTGTGTCTCTATCTCTAATCGTGACGGTTCCGTTAGTCAATGTATCGTCATCTATTGTTACACAATATGGAGTACCGATTTCATCTTGGCGACGATATCGCTTTCCTATACTTCCACTTTCATCGTATTGCGTCATAAATTCTTTATTTAAAATATTTAAAATTTCTTCTGCTTTTTGTCCGTGTATTTTTTTGATTAATGGCATAACTGCAACTTTATAGGGGGCAATTGCAGGGTGGAAGTGCATTACAATTCTTGTTTCACCATCATCTAATTGTTGTTCCTCATAAGCTTCACAAAGTAAAAGTAGGGTTAATCTATCTGCTCCTATAGAATATTCAATAACATTTGGTGTGTATTTTTCGTTCGTAAATGGGTCAGTGT
>CALVNP010000046.1 GCA_944349805.1 uncultured Clostridia bacterium | reverse complement strand
ACTATTAGAACTTAAATCTTCACTTACCTACCTTAAAGCATATGGAATTTCTTCTTCACTTGGAATTACCCGTTCGAGCGCTCTTTCTGCTAACGCACCGTGACCCATTTCTCTTCTTCCAGGACTTTTTAAGCTTTTTGCTTCACCTGTTGCATAAGTTGGCATATTATAGTGATGCACATATCTTTTTAGTTCCTCATCATCTAGCCCTTCAAGTTTTTGAGCGTCACTTATTGTTCCTAGTGTTAATGTTGTTAACACTTGTGTCTGTCCACGAGTAAACACTCCTGTTCCGTGAACTCTTGGAAGAACACCAGCATCACACCAAATAGGACGAATTTCTGTTAATTTTCTACCATCAGGACGAACACCTTTACTTAAAATTTTTGCTCGAACCTTTTCCTTTGTCATCTTGTATAGGACATCACCTATTTCTCTTTCTTTTTCTGGGAAAATTTCTTCAAAGTGAGCTTTAACATCTTTATCAACTTCGTCTTGTCTTGCTTGACGCTCTTGTCTATCAAATGTATCCAAAGCATAATCAAGCTTTTCGCTTGCATACTCCCTTACAGCCTTATCTATCTCTTGGTCTATTACATAGTACTCAACTTGTTTTTCTGGTTTACCAATCTTTTCTTTTGCATCAAGTTGGAATTGCACAAGTTTTTTGATAATCTCGTGAGCAAACATAATTCCACCAAGCATTTCTTCTTCCGTTACTTCTTTTGCACCAGCTTCAACCATCAAAACAGCATCTTTCGTTCCACTTACTGTCAAGCTCATCTTGCTTTCTTCTCTTTGTTTATCGTTTGGGTTTGCTATATATTCGCCGTCAATAAGTGCGATATTAACTGAACCTGTTGGTCCAGCAAAAGGTATTCCTGACATTGTCAATGCAAAACTAGAACCAAGCATTGCAAGTGGTTCTGGAGCAACATCTGGATCAATGGATAATGCTGTTGCAACAACACTTACATCATTAAAAAAACCTTTTGGGAATAATGGACGAAGTGGTCTATCTATAAGTCTAGATGTTAAAATTGCCTTATCAGAAGGGCGACCTTCCCTCTTTTTAAATCCCCCCGGGATTTTACCAACAGAGTACATTTTTTCTTCAAAATCAACTCCAAGTGGGAAAAAGTCAATACCTGGACGTGGTTCTTCGCTCATTGTTACATTCACCATAATAACAGTTTCACCACACTTAACCCAACAAGTACCATCTGCTTGTTCGCAGTACTTACCTGTTTCAATAGTAACCTTCTTTCCCCCAATCTCTGTTTCAAAAATTTGATTATTCATTTTTAGCTCCTAAATATATTATCACCCTTCTCATTCAAATCGTGAAAAACCACCGTTAAAGGTGGTTTATAATTATCTTATATTTAAAGATTTTTTAAGTTCACGATAAGCTTCAATATCTTTCTTTTCAAGATACTTTAAAAGCCCTTTACGTCTACCAACAAGTTGAAGAAGTCCTCTTCTTGAATGGTTATCGTTAGGATTAGCTTTAAGATGTTCTGTCAAATGGTTAATTCTTTCAGAAAGAAGTGCAACTTGAACATTTACAGAACCTGTATCATTTTCTGATTGCTTAAAGCCTTCTATAATTTCCTTTTTTTCTTTCATAATCTTTCTCCTTTATTTTAGTCCCTAAAAACCGAGTTTAATGTTTAGAGAAATGCAAAATCGCATAAAACTCAGCTTAAAGCCGAAATAATAATAACATAACAATCACATAATGTAAAGGGTTTATTAGCAATTTAACACAATTTTATTAACAATTTGTAAATTTTTTATATAATTCTTTTGCAACAATTTTACAATGCTCGTAAGTGATTCCACCCTGTAAATAAGCCCAATATGGTTTTTTTATTGGACAATCACAACTAAGTTCAATAGAAGCTCCACCAACAAATGTTCCAGCAGCCATTATTACTTTTTCTGTATAACCAGGCATATCCCAAGGTTCTGGTACAACATTACTATCTACGGGTGAAAACCTTTGAATTGTCTGAACAAAATCAATAAGCTCTTTTTCTGAATTGAATTCAATAGACTTTATTATATCAAAAGTTTTTTGATTAGATTTTGGCATTATGTTATAACCTAAAGAATTCATTATTTCACCTATTAAATACATTCCCTTAATTGCCCCAACTGTTATATGTGGAGCAAGAAAAAGTCCTTGAAAAAATTGCCTGTATCCCATTTCAAAGGAGCCAACTTCACTGCCCAATGATGCACTTGTAAATCTGTTTGCAATTAAATTGACTGCCTTTTCTGTTCCCACAATATATGCTCCTGTTGGAGCTAAAGAGCCACCTGCGTTTTTTATAAGAGAGCCTACAATAACATCAGCTCCAACTTGTAAAGGTTCTTTTTTTTCTACGAACTCACCATAGCAATTGTCAACCATTATATAGGAATTGGGAGAAACTTGTTTTATTTTTGAAAAGATAGCTTGCATTTTTTCAACTGATAGAGCATCTCTTATTGAATACCCCCTAGACCTTTGTACATATACAATTTTTGGTTGATTGATTTTTACATAATTGACAGCCTGCTCTTCATCTAGTTCACCATTTTTAAGCTCAATTTTTTCAAATTTTACACCAAAATCTGGCAAGCTTCCCAATCCTTTTTTATCATACACAACTTCTCCAAGAGTGTCGTAAGGGTCACCTGTTATTGAAAATATAACATCATTTGGTCGAGCTAAACCAAACAATGCAATGTTTAATGCGTGAGAACCACAAGTTATCAATGGTGAAACTATAGCTTTTTCACCACCAAAAATCTTAGCAAAAACTTCACAAAGTTTATCTCTTCCTTCATCACCATAACCATAACCCGTAGAACCAAAAAAATGTCTACCAGATACATTACAATCTTGAAAAGCTTTTAAAACTTTTTCTGAATTGAAAAGAGATATTTCATCGTAATATTCAAACATACCTTTAAGTTTTTCTTCACATTCCTTAATCTTGTCCATTTTTTACCTCTTTTAAAATTTGATTAATTGCATTTTCTCTTGGAAAAGCCTCTACCCAAATAGGATTAATTGCTCTAAGAAGTGTTAATTGTCTTTTTGCATAATTCCTTGAATGTTGTTTGATTTTTTCAATCGTTTTTCTGTAAGTCCATTCCCCATTTACAAAATTGAAAAATTCATTATAACCAATTCCTTTTGAACATTGACAATCTTTGTTTAACCCTGCACGACACAAATCTAAAAATTCGTCAAACAAACCATTTGAAATCATTTTATCAACCCTTAAATTTATTCTTTCATATAGTTTGTTTCTGTCAGTTGTCAAAGCAAAAAGTTTGTAATTAAACTCATCACTAATTCTCTCCTTATCTACCTTATTTCCAGATAAAACTTCTATTGCTCTTATAATTCTTTTTTTATCATTTATTGAAATTTTCTCTGCAACAGTTGGACTTAATTCTTTTAATTTTTCATACAGTTTTTCATTACCATAAATTTGGGCATAATTTTCTAAATCAGTTCTTAATTTTTCATTTTTTTGAACACTATGATAGTTATAATCATTTACCAATGCTTTGATATAAAGACCTGTACCCCCAACAATTATTGGAATTTTTTTATTATCTATAATTTTTTTTATAGCTATTTTACAATCTTCACAAAACTCAGCCACGCTATAAGACTGATTAATTTGCAAAAAATCCAACAAATAATGCTTAACACCAGCCATTTCACTTTGCGTAATCTTTCCAGAACCTATGTTTAGACCTTTATAAATTTGCATAGAATCTGCAGATATAATTTCACCATCAATCTTCTTTGCAATCTCAACAGCAATCTCGCTTTTTCCAACAGCTGTCGGGCCTGTTATTATTATTACATTATCTCTCATAAAACCCTTTTAAACCATTTTTCTATCTGCTTTTTATCAATTTTTACAACAATAGGCCTACCGTGTGGACATAACAAAATATGTTTATCAAGTTCGTCAATCAATTTTTCAATTTCATTGAGGGATAAAATTTGTCCACTTTTTACTGCCATTTTGCAAGAGTGTTGCATCAAATCAGTTTTAAAATAATCTTTTCCCTTCTCTGAATAATCTTGCAAATTATTCAGAAAATAATCAAAAAATTCATCAATTTTGCCAATTTCCAACATATAAGGTACAGCAATAATTTTCAAGCTGTTATTATCCAAAAATTCCACCTCAAAGCCTAGTCCTTCCAAAGTATCAACATTTCTTTTAACAAAATCGTATTCCAAGCCATTTAAAGTTATAATTTTGTTGGTTAACAAATTTTGTTTTAACACCTCATTTGCTTCTACACTATTAGAATATTTATCATACAATGCCCTTTCGTGTGATGCGTGCTGGTCTATCATATATAAACAATCTTCTTTTTCAACTAAAATATAAGTTTTAAAAATTACTCCAATAATTTTTGCTTTTGGTAAACTATCATCAATACTTTCTTGATATTGTGAAGCAATATATGATTTGTTCTTTTTTGAATTTAAAACATAATCTGTCAACCTGCTTTCTTCCGAATTTGCTTCTAATTTTTGTTGCAAATCTTCATTTAACTTTTCTGCATCAAAAGGGTATTTAAGATTATCAACTATGCTAGATTGAAGGTTAATTTCTTGAAGTGAAGCATTTTGCGAAGTATTATAACTTATGCCTTCTTCTTTATTAATTTTTTGCAAGTTTATAATTTCTTTTGGAATTTCTTCATCTTGAGATTTTTCACATTCTACACTTCTTGTGAAATTTGCATTCATTAAGGCAGAGTAAACAGCATTTGTAAAAAGAGTTCTAATAAAGCCTAAATTATCAAACTTAATTTCCATTTTATTTGGATGAACATTCACATCAACACAATCATATGGAAGATTTAAACATAGTATAAAAAATGGAAATTTATTCTTCATTAAAAAGTTTTGATAAACTTCCTGTATGGCATTTGATATAAATGAATTTTTAACAATTCTTCCATTTACAATTAGGGTTTGATAAGTTCTATTTGCTTTTGATATTTCAGGTTTTCCAATATATCCCCAAAGCCTGTAACCCTCTCTTTCAGTATTTATTTCTAAAATGTTTTCTACTGTATCTTTCCCATATATTGTATATATGTTTGAATATAATCCACTACCTGCTGTATCATACTTGATTTTACCATCTATAATATATCTAAATTGAATGTTGGGATTTGCTAATATGAGCTTTTCAACCAAATCAGTTATATCACCTTCTTCTGTTTTGCTTTTTCTTAAAAATTTTCTTCTTGCTGGAGTGTTGAAAAACAAATTATTAACAGTGATTTTTGTTCCCCTATTCATTGCAATTTCACCAAGTTCTCCAAATTGTCCACCTTCAACTTTTAATGTTGTTCCAAGCTCATCTCCTTCCGTTTTAGACATTATTTCCACTTGAGCAACAGAAGATATGCTTGCAAGAGCTTCTCCTCTAAAACCCAAGGTAAATATGTTGTCCAAATCTTCAACAGATTTTATCTTACTTGTTGCGTGAGGCATAAATGCTAGTTTTATGTCATCTTTTTCAATACCTGAACCATTATCTAAGATGGAAATAGATTTTATTCCACCTTCTTCTATAGATATGACTATCTTATCAGCTTTTGCATCAATGCTATTTTCAACAAGTTCTTTAACAACAGAAAAAGGTCTTTCAACAACTTCTCCTGCTGAAATTCTATTACTTATAAATTTATCTAAAATATTTATTTTACTCATTTTTATCCTTTCGATTTAATAATTAAATCATTTAATATTTCAAATGCACTTAATGGTGTTATCTTTTCAATATTCAAATCATTTAATATTCCCATTATTTCAATTATATTTTTGTTTCTTTTTTCCGTTTCTAAACTATTATCATCTTCAGTAAATATATTTTTATTTAAATCTGCTTGCTCTAAATTTTTGCTTATTTCCTTTGCTCTTTTAATAACTTCTTTTGGAAGTCCTGCTAAAGATGCAACCTCAATACCAAAACTCTTGTTTGCACCACCTCTCACGACTTTTCTCAAAAAGACAATATTACCATTAATCTCCTTGACATTTATCTTATAATTTTTAACTCCCTCCAAAACACCTTCAAGTTCTGTCAATTCGTGATAATGTGTTGCAAATAATGTTTTACATTTCATATTCTTTGACAAGTGTTCTACAACTGCCCACGCAATGCTCAATCCATCAAATGTTGATGTCCCTCTTCCTATCTCATCTAAAATAACCAAACTGTTTTCTGTTGCATTTGCCAAAATGTTTGCAGTTTCCGACATTTCAACCATAAATGTACTTTGACCAAATGCCAAATCATCACTTGCCCCAACTCTTGTAAATATTCTATCTGTTATACAAATTTCTGCTGATTTTGCTGGAACAAAACTTCCAATATGAGCCATTAAAGTTATTATTGCAACTTGACGCATATAAGTACTTTTACCTGCCATATTAGGCCCTGTGATTATCATAGTTTTATCTGACGTAGTATTTAAAAATGTATCGTTACTTATAAACTGTTCATTTTTTAATAAATCTTCAACAACAGGGTGCCTTCCCTCATCAATTCTTATACATTTTATCTTATTATTAATTATTGGCTTGACATAATTATTTTTTACTGCAAGAGTTGATAAAGATAGTAGACAATCAATATCAGAAATTGTGTTTGACAATAATAGAAAATCTTGAATATTTGATTTTAACATCTCTAAAAGCTCTTCATACAATTTTGCTTCCAAAATCTCTATTTTACTTCCGGCACTCATTATCTTTTCTTCAAGCTCTTTTAACTCTATTGTGGTAAATCTCTCAGCATTCGCTGTTGTTTGTCTTCTTGTATATCTTAATGGTACTTTATCAAGCATAGATTTTGTAACTTCAATTAGATATCCAAAAATTCTATTATTAATAATTCTTAAATTTTTAATACCCGTCTGATTCCTTTCAGCCTCTTCTAAACTTTGTATGTAATTTTCAGCTTGCCCATAAAGAAGTTTTAATTCCTTTAACTCCTCTGTATAATTTTGTTTAAAAACCCCACCATCTTTAACATTTAAAGGTATATCTTGCTCAACTATAGCTCTTTCTAAAACATCACAAATTTGACTGAAATCTGGAAAGCTTTCACCCAATTCCTGCAAATTTTTAAGTCCTGATTGGATTAATAGTAATTTTATTTCTGGCAATAATTGCAATGATTTTCTTAAATTCCCCAAATCTCTTGGCATAACTCTGTTCATTGCAATTTTTCCTGTTATTCTTTCAATATCGCTTAATTCTTTAAGTTTTATTCTTAATGAATCCCTTAAAATTATTTTCCCATTTAACTCTTCAATTGTATCTAATCTGTAATTAATTTTTTTTACATCTTTAAGTGGTTGCCCGACCCAATTTTTTAATTTTCTTGCCCCCATACTTGTTACAGTATTATCTAATAGAGAAAGTAAAGAACCCTTTTTCCTTCTATCTCTCATTGTTTCTAAAATTTCCAAATTTCTTCTAGTGTTAACATCTAAAATTAAATATTCTGACACATTAAGCCATTTCAATTTTGATATGTGTGGTAATGAAACTTTTTGTGTTTCAGATAAATATTCAATTAATGCCCCAATTGCTGAACACACTGCATCTTTACCTTTAAGTTCATAAATTGTGTAACAATTTTCAGAAAATTGCATTCTTAAATTATCACTTGTTTTAGGTTCGAGAAAAGCCCAATCAAAATACTTTTTAAATTTAGGAACGGCACCTAACCTTATACAACTAAGCTCGTATGAACATTTTATCGCCATTTCATCTGCTATAATTTCAGCTGGAGAAAGTCTTGTTAAAATGTTATCTAGCTCTGTTATATTTTTACATTCAACTATATCAAATTCTCCTGTGGTCACATCACATATTGCAACACCGAAGCCATTGTCATTATTAAATGTAACACAGACAATATAATTGTTAGATTTCTCATCTAGCATACTATCTTCGGTTACTGTTCCAGGGGTTACAATCCTAACAACTCCCCTTTCCACAATTTTACCAGGTTTGGGTTCAGTTAATTGCTCGCATATTGCAATAGAATAACCAAGCTTCATTAATTTTGCAATGTAGCCCTCTGCTGAATGATATGGTATTCCACACATTGGAGCTCTTTGATTATTTCCACAATCCTTTCCCGTTAATGACAAATCAAGCACATTTGACATTTCAATTGCATCATCATAAAAAAATTCATAGAAATCACCCAATCTATAAAACAAGATTGTGTCTTTGTATTGTTCTTTGATTTCCAAATAATGTCTCATCATTGGCGAAAGTTCATTTTTGTTAATTATTTCCATTATTTTTTCCTTTTTTAATTTCTTTTTCCAACTTTAAAATTGCATTCACTCTTTTATTTTTTTCATCAAAAGATACTTGATTAGGCATTTTTTCTGCAACGGTTCCCTCCCTTACCGAATACATAAAAGCAAAAATACCATCATAACCAACTTTTTTTATCAATTCACAAGTTTGATTAAAATCTTCCTCTGTTTCTCCAGGAAATCCAACAATAATATCTGTTGTTATTCTAACATTTGGAATTTTCTTCTTGATTTCATCTATTATTGAAAGGTATTTTTCAACTGTATATTTCCTATTCATCTTTTCAAGAATTTTGTTGCTTCCACTTTGGACAGGTAAATGAATTTCTTTTAATATTTTTTCATTTTCAGCTATAACATCTATAACATCAGAAGTCAAATCCTTAGGGTGTGATGTCATAAATGTCACTTTAAAATCACCTTGTATTTTACATACTTTTTTTAAAAGTTCACTAAAACTAATTTCTCCACAATCTTGCCCATAACTGTTGACATTCTGCCCTAAAAGTGTGATTTTTTTATACCCCTGATTAACTGCTTCCTTTACCTCTTTTAAAATATCATCACTTTTTCTACTTCTTTCCCTTCCCCTAACATAAGGAACAATGCAATAAGTGCAAAAATTATTACAGCCCTGCATAATGTTTACCCACGCATTTTCACCACTTGTTCTATAAAATGGCATATCTTCACCAATAAGATTAAAGTTTTCATCATAAGCTAAAAGCCTTTTGGTACTTTTGTTTAAAAATTCTTTAAACTTATATAAATTGCTTGTACCAAAAACAATATCAACAAATGGAAACATTTCATAAAGCTTATTTGCCTTTTCTTTTTGTTGTGTCATACACCCACACACAGCAATAATCTTATCTCTGTTTTCTTTTTTTAATTTCTTTAATGCCCCAACATTACCAAAAACCCTATCTTCAGCACCTTCTCGAATTGCACAAGTGTTGAATATAATTATATCAGCATCTTTAATGTTTTGTGCTGGTTCATACCCATCTTCCTTTAATACACCAGCCAGCTTTTCAGATTCGTGTACATTAAGCTGACAGCCGTATGTTGTAATAAAATATTTTTTACTCATAAAAGTTTATCCTTTTGTTATAATAGTCAAATATTAAAAAATTCTTATGTTTTATTATACAACATTTAATTAAAAAATCAAATATTTTTTATTCTGTTAGGTTTAAGATAAAAGAATAATTTATTGTATGTATGGAATAATAATCAAAGATGAAAAAGGCAATAAAAATATCATTAATAACAATCTTTATTTTATCAATAATAATGTTTATTTTTATTGGTTCTTTTATTTTTTATAGTTTAAAAACAAGCAATATAAAATTTTCAATGGACAAAATTGCAGAAAATACTTTATCAATTCAAGTTTACAATTCTAACAATATTTTAATAAAAGAAGAAAACACCGTTTCCGATAAAAAAATTAAACTTTCAGTACTTCCTAATTATATCAAAGAAGCTTTTATTTCAATTGAAGATAAGGATTTTTACAAACACAACGGAATAAATGTAAAAAGAATGATTAAGGCAATGATTTCCAATTTAAAAAGTTTTAAATTTAAAGAAGGTGCTTCAACAATTACTCAACAATTAATAAAAAACACTCATCTTAGCAGTCAAAAAACACTTTCCAGAAAAATAAATGAAATTAATCTTTCTTTAACAGCTGAAAAACAACTTACAAAGGAACAAATTTTAGAATATTACTTAAATATTATATATTTTGGTGATAACAGTTATGGCATAGAAAGCGCAAGCGAACATTATTTTTCAAAACCAGCAAAAGAACTATCACTAGATGAAGCGTGTATGCTAGCTGGTATGATTAAGTCTCCAAATTATTATTCACCCATAAACAATCCTGAGTTATGTTTGAAAAGAAGAAACTTAGTTTTAAATGAACTTTATAAAGATAATAAAATATCTTTACAGCAATATAACGAAAATATAAAAAAACATATAGTTCTTAATGTAAACAATGATACTAGCAACAAACTAAATTCATACACAGATAATGCTGTTATGGAAGCTTCAAAACTATTAAAAATTCCGGCAAAACAAATTGCTTTAAATGAATATAAAATATATACATATCAAAATCCTATCAAGCAACAAGCCCTTGCAAACACCTTAGAATCATATAATTTAGATAGCGACTGTGGACTTATCAGTATAAACTCAAAAACAGGTGCTGTTGAAGCTTTTATTGGCAAAAGTAATTACAGAATATTAGAGCAAAAACGACAACCCGGTTCAGCAATAAAACCAATTTTAGTTTATGCACCAGCAATTAATGAAGATATCATATCTCCAGCAACTAGAATTTTAGATGAACCGATAAATATAGATGGATACTCTCCCCAAAATGTTGGTGGGAAATACAATGGTTATGTTTCCGTAAGAGAAAGTCTTTCAAAATCCTTAAATGTTCCTACCATTAAAATAGCTTCTTATGTTGGAATAGATAAAATGGCAAATTATTTATCCAAACTAGACATAACTTTAGACAAATCCGATTACAATTATGCAATAAGTTTAGGTGGTTTTACATATGGGACATCATTAAAAAATTTAGCAGGAGCGTATAGTTCTCTAGCTAATAAAGGAAAGTTTAACAAAGCACAATTTGTAAATTACATAACAGATAAAAATGGTAAAATAATTTATAGAAATAATATCAATCCATTACAAGTTTTTAGAGAAGATACAGCTTATTTGATTACAGACATTCTTAAAACAAGTGTAAAATCGGGGACATCAAAAAAATTATCAGATTTAAACATAGATATTGCTTCTAAAACAGGAACTGTTGGAACAAGCAAAGGAAACACTGATGCTTACAACATCTCATATACCACAGAAGATATTTTTGGTTCTTGGATTGGGAATATGGACAACAGTCCAATAAATACAGTTGGTGGTGGAGTCCCAACGGAAATGGCAAAAAAATATTTTTCTACCATATATTCTGAAAAAATGCCTGATAGATTTGTCAAGCCGTCTTCTATTGAAGAAGTAGACTTAGATGCAATTGAACTTGAACAAAATCATAAAATTGTTAAGGCAAACTTTTACATACCTGAAAAATATCGTGTAAAAGAAATATTTTCAAAATTTAATTTACCCAAAGAAACATCGGATAGTTATTTAAAAGTTTTACCAGCAAAAATAAATGGTAATGTTGATGAAAATGGTAATGTCAATTTATGGTTTGATGCTCAAAGCTTTATGAAATATGATGTATATAAATTTGTTAATGGACAAACAAATCTCATTGAGACGATAGAAAATAAAGATGGGAAAATATCATTGAAAGATAAATTAAAAAATAAAGAAAGTGCAAAATATTACATTATTACTTCTATTCAAAATTTTAAGCTTCCAAATGAAAAGATAACTGAAAAAGGCAACGAGATTGAACTCATTGCCATATATTCCGAAAATGAAAAGTGGTTCTTAAATTAATTATTCATCTTGGTCAGAACCTATAACCATATCTGAAGATGTTTTTAAAAGTTCTTTAATGGTTTTTACCAAATCTTCGTACACACTTGGATTGTCTTCAATATACTTTTTAGCATTTTCTCTTCCCTGTCCTATTTTTTCTCCATTAAATGAGAACCAAGACCCTGTTTTTTGAATTAAGTTAAATTCAATTGCCAAATCCAAAACACAAGAAGTTTTTGATATTCCTTGTCCAAAAATCATATCAAAAGTTGCAACTTTAAAAGGTGGAGCTAATTTATTCTTTACAACTTTCACTTTTGTTTTATATCCAATAATATTTGCACCATCTTTAATTGCTTCACCCTTTCTAACATCAAGCCTTATACTAGCATAAAATTTGAGTGCTTTACCACCCGTAGTAACTTCTGGACTACCATAAACAACACCAATTTTATCTCTTAGTTGGTTAATAAAAATAACACAGGTTTTACTTTTGTTTGTTATTCCAGCTAATTTTCTTAATGCTTGACTCATTAATCTTGCCTGCAAACCCACATGATTTTCACCCATTTCACCCTCAATTTCTGCCTTTGGAGTTAAAGCAGCAACAGAGTCCACAACAACAATATCAACTGCTCCATTTCTTACAAGAGTATCACAAATATCCAATGCTTGTTCACCATTATCTGGTTGAGAAACATAAAGGTCATCAATCTTTACACCCAATTTAGATGCATATACGGGATCAAGCGCGTGTTCTGCATCAATGAATGCTGCCGTACCACCCATTTTTTGTGCTTCAGCAATTATATGCAACGAAACAGTTGTTTTACCTGAAGACTCTGGTCCATAAATTTCTATAATTCTTCCTCTAGGAACACCCCCAACTCCAAGTGCTGCGTCAAGAGTCAAACAACCCGTTGATATTACTTCTATATCTTCCTTGGCACTATCTCCAAGTTTCATTATAGCACCTTTACCAAAATTTTTTTCAATTTGAAGAATTGCTTGTTCTAAATTTTTTCTTCTATCTTCCATTTTATTCTCCTTTATCTTCTTTTAAAACTTTCCAATTTTTTACAATATAATTAATTCCCGAAACAACAGTAAGTAAAGTGGCAATACCTAAAAAGCAATATGATATAATTTGAAAAACATATACAAATTGCTCAGAAAATAAATTATATTGAAAAATTAAAGCTAAAAATATTAACATAGCTATTGCTATATCTTGAAAAATTGTTTTAATTTTACCCCATTTATCTGCCGACATTACAAAATTTTTTGTTGCAGCAACTTGTCTAAAAGCACTAATAATAAGTTCCCTTCCAATTATGATAATGGCAACTAAAACACCATATGGTGGGTAGATTACAAGGTCACAAACTACTAATAAAAGCGCACTCATCATTAAAATTTTATCTGCAATAGGGTCCAAAAATTTACCTAAATCCGTTACCATATTATACTTTCTAGCAATCATTCCATCAATAAAATCCGTACAACAAGCAATGATAAAAATAGCAAGTGCAACAATCTTTCCATAGGGAACAAAATCAGCTAAATAGAAAAAAATCATTACTGGAATTAAAAAAATTCTTACAAGTGATATTTTATTTGGTAAATTCATTTAACCACTCCTTTATATCCTATTTCAGAAACGTCTGTAATTTCAATATTGTAAAACTCCCCAACTTTTACTTCGTCCTTAATTATAACACAAAAATCCACATCTGGCGAGCAAAATTCAGTTCGTGCAACAAAATAATTATTAACTTCATCATAATAATCTATTATTGCTTTATGTACTTCTCCTATTTTGGAAATATTATTAAATAAAGCTATGTCACCTTGTAGATTTTGGATTTTTTTAAGCCTTCTTCTTTTAATGTATTCTGGAATTTGTTTTTTATAAAAATATGCTTTAGTGTTTGGTTCTCGGAAATAAGGGAAAAATCCAACATTTTCTAGTTTACTTTCTTTCAAGAAATTGCATAACTTTTTAAATTGCTTTCTTGTTTCTCCTGGAAACCCTACAATAAAAGTGCTTCTTACACTTATTTCAGGATAATTTGTCTTGATTTTGTTTATTAAGCATCTTAAATCATTTTCCGATGACCTTCTGTTCATATTTTTTAATATTGTATCATCAATATGTTGCAACGGTATGTCAACATACTTACAAATTTTTTCTTCATTTTTTATAAAATTTAAAAGTTCATCATTTA
Organism: uncultured Clostridia bacterium; assembly: GCA_944349805.1. GTDB lineage: Bacteria > Bacillota > Clostridia > Christensenellales > UBA1242 > Caccopulliclostridium. Next base: position 5,676 of record CALVNP010000046.1, on the reverse strand, counting down.
CAAGCTCTGGATACAAGTAATGCAAACGAATCCACTGCAAGTCTTTAATTTTTATCAATTCTTTTAATAAGGCAATTAAATTAGAACCAATATCTAAACCATACCTTGTAATATCTTGCGCAACAATTATGAGTTCTTTCACACCACCACTTACTAAATCTTTTGCTTCTTTAATTAAGTCTTCTAAAGGAATAGAACGATACCTACCCCTAATTCTTGGAATAGCACAATAAGCACAAGAATTTGAACAACCATCAGCTATCTTTAAATATGCGTAGTGAGGAAGGGTTGTTAAAACCCTTTTAGTTGCATATTCTACCAACTTGCTTTGCTTAACATCATACAAATTTTCAATTACATTTATAATTTCATTATTTTTCTTAAAATCCAAAAAATAATCCACTTCTGGCAAGGAAGCTTTCAATTCATCTAAATTTCTCTGAGGCAAGCACCCACCAACAATAATTTTTTCTGCAATACCCTGTTTTTTCTTACTTATAGCTGTCAATATAACATCAATAGCTTCCACTCTTGCTGGCTCAATAAAAGCACAGGTATTAATAAAAATTATCTCAGCTTCATCAATGTTATCCGTTAATTTAAAACCATATTCTTTTAAAGAATACAATAAATGTTCCAAATCAACCCTATTTTTATCACAACCTAAGCTAAAAGAAAAAACTCTCTTTTGTTTTAAATATTCATTATTCATTTTTATCCTACATTATTTCCAAAAATTTGTTCAAATTGATCCATTGTTAAATAAACACTTCGAGGTTTACTCCCGTCCTGAGGAGAAATATAGTTAGCTTTTTCCATTTGATCTACAATTCTTGCCGCCCTTGGATATCCAACTAAAAATCTTCTTTGAATAACGGAAATTGAAGCTTGACCATTTTGTATAAACATTTTTAATGCTTGTGGCAAAAGTGGGTCAAAACCAGAATTGTCATCATCATCTGAACCTGTATTAGACTTTGGATTGGTTAAAATTTTTGTTTCAACTTCATCATCAAAATCACTTGGGTTGTTGTCTTTTACAAACTCAACAATCTTAAACACTTCTTCACCTGAAACATATGCTCCCTGTATTCTTGATGGTTCTGCAGCGTCAACTGGTGCATACAACATATCACCACGGCCTAGTAAATTTTCAGCGCCTCCCTGATCCAAAATTGTTTTACTATCGGGGAATGAAGTAACAGCAAATGCAATTCTTGAAGGAAAATTGGCTTTAATTGTCCCTGTTATTACATCAACAGATGGTCTTTGAGTTGCTAAAATTAAATGTATACCTGCAGCTCTTGCCTTTTGTGCTAAACGCATAATTTTTTCTTCAATTTCCTTTTTATTGCACATAATCAAATCAGCTAATTCGTCAACCATAATAATAATCATTGGAAGTTTTTTGAGTTCGCCAGATATAACTTCAGGCAAGTTGTTATATTCTTCTAAATTCCTTGTTCTTGTTTCTTGAAAAAGACCAAACCTTCGCTCCATTTCGTTTATTGCCCAATTAAAAGCATTTATTGCCTTATCGGATTCTGTTATAACATTTGGAAGCATAAGATGTGGAAGACCATTATACATTGAAAATTCAACTCTTTTAGGGTCAATTAAAATAAACCTTAAATCATCAGGCGATGTTTTATATAATAAGCTTATTAGAATACAATTCAAGCAAACACTTTTGCCAGAGTTGGTTGCTCCTGCAACAAGTAAGTGTGGCATTTTTGACAAATTACATACTCTTATGTTTCCAGCTATATCCTTACCCAACGCAAAAGTCAGTGGAGATTTACTACTGTAAAACTCTTTTGAATTGATTATTTCTTTTAAACCAACAGTCGCAATTTTTTCATTTGGAACTTCTATTCCTACTGCACTTTTGCCAGGTATAGGAGCTTCAATTCTTATTCCCCCCTTAGAAGCAAGAGCTAAGGCGATGTCATCAGCGTGTGCTGTGACTTTTTTAACAGTAATTCCAGGTGGCATTTCAAGTTCATATCTCGTAACGGCAGGACCAACAACAACACCTATAACTTTAGCTGGAATATTAAATGTTTCTAAGACATTTTCAAGTTTTTCTCTTTTACCCACAACATCTTCGTTTAAAGTAGATAAATCTACACTTACAGTATCTAGCAAATCAAGTGTTGGTTTGATGTATGTTGGAGGCTTTCTATATACATTTCTAGGTAATTCTTGTTGTTTTTTCTTTTCCGTTCCATCTATTTGGAGTTGAGCAAATGTTCTTTCGTGTTTTTGTTTTTTTACTTCTTGATAAGTTTGTTGTTGAACTTCTTCCTCTGCTTTTATATCTTCAACTTCACCATAAGAAGATTTTAACAGATTTTCAGCTTGTACAACATTTTCTTCTATATTCGTCTTTATTTCTTCTCTCTTAGAATTAAATGGTGTATTAAAAGTTGGTGTTTTGAAAATTTCATTTTTCTTTAATTCTTCAAGATTTTCAGAAATTTCATTTTTTGACGCAATATTATAGTCCTCAGGATGATGGTATTTACTCATATCAATTTTGGGAGGTGTTAAAAGATGTTCTCTTATAGACTTTTCTTTTAAATCTCCTTTTTTTTCTTCTTCAAGTGCATCATATCCTTCAACTAAACCTAATTTTTGTTTTGCTAAAAGTTCTGCCTTATTTTCTTCTACTTTTGCATTCAAAAACAAATTAAAATCCTCTTTTTCTTTCTCATCTTCATTTTCTTTACTTACAATTTTAACTTCTTCCAAAACAGGTTGAAGTTTTAATGGTTGTTCATTTGAATTCTTTTTCTTAGCATTTTCCACCATTATTTCCCTTGCATTATTTTTAACATAATGTAAATAGTCAATAATCAATGCAACAAATATGATAAGTGATATCGAAAAAACTACAATTGCTCCTGCAAGACCTAATGTATACAAAAATGGAGCTACTATGAGAGATACTAAAAAACCACCAGCTGTTAACTGATAGGAATAAGATAGCCCTAAATATTCAAAAAAACTAACATTTGGCTTACCTAAAATTATTAAATTTATAATGGCAAGTAAACTTATTGTCGCAAAAGATATAAACAAAACATATTTTTTACTCAACACATATTTTTTATCATTAATCAATGCTAGACCAACAATAAACAAAGTCAGAAAAAAGGGATATGCAAAAAGTCCCATAACTCCTAAAATAAAAAAACGCAAGAATGGAACAAAACTTGTGAACAATGTAACAAAAATTAAAGAACAAAAGACAAGAATGATTATCCCCAATGTTTTTGAGGACAGTTTTTTTCTAGGTTTTTTAATTTTTTCATTCAAATCAAATGATGTCATTTAAACTCCTTGAATTTTTTTATTTAAAGCAATGAAAAATGTAAAAAATAATTAAATTCTCTATAAAGAGTATATTATCACAGTGAACAAAAAAATTCAACTTATTTAAAAAGAAAAAAATATTAAAGGTTGTTAAATAGTAGCGATTTTTATTTTTTATTCCTTTTCAATAACAACAGCGTGTGCTATACCAGGAACACTATCTCCTTGTTGAGAAGATGTTGTACTTAAAAGAGCTCCCGTAGCCATAAATAAAATTTTTTTGTATGTTCCATCTTTTATTTTTTTTAAAAGGAATGAGTTTAAAATAGAAGCAGAACAACCACAACCACTTGCACCCATAAGAGTCTCCTGTTTTCTTCTAAACATCATTTGTCCACAATCACAGTAATTTATTCCTAATTTATAACCCTTGTCTTCCATTAAATCTATCAAAATCTCACTTCCAAGTTTACCTAAATCCCCTGTTACAATTAAATCATAATCCTCTGGCTTAGAGTTTGTATCTTCAAAATGTCTAACAAGAGTCCCCATTGCAGCAGGTGCCATAGCAGCACCCATATTATTTACATCTTTTATTCCAAAATCTGTTACTTTCCCAAATGTCGCTTTTGTTATAACAGGTCCACTTCCTTCCAACGATAAAATACTACACCCAGCAGCAGTTGCAGTCCACTGTGATGTGGGTGGTCTCTGATTTCCAAGCTCTAATGGAAATCTGAATTGCCTTTCAGCTGTTGAAAAGTGACTTACAGTAGAACAAGCAATAGTTTTAAAATAACCACCATCTACCAAACTAGCGCCTATTGCTAAGCTTTCAGCCATTGTTGAGCAAGCACCAAACAAACCCAAATATGGCATATCAAACGACCTTGCAGCATAGCTTGAACTTATTATTTGATTTAATAAATCCCCTGCTAAAAGCAAAGAAATATCTCGTGGAGTTAACATTGCTCTATCTATTGCACCAACCAAAGCAGTTTCCACCATTTTTCTTTCTGCCCGTTCGTAAGTTTTTTCACCAAAAAGGTCACTTTTCATAACATAATCAAAGTACTCACCAAAATTTCCTGCTCCTTCTTTTGGTCCAACAATAGAATAATTTCCTATAATTTTAGGTTTATTTTTAAATTCTACTGTTTGTGGACTTTTTTTGTTTTTATTCATAAATTCTCCTATAAAAATAAATAAATCAATCCAACAATAATGCTTGAAAGTACACCAATCACAATAACAGGTCCTGCAATGGAGAACATTTTAACACAAACACCATAGATTATACCTTCGTTTTTAAAATCCACAGCTGGACTTGTAATAGAATTAGAGAATCCCGTAATAGGAACTATACTTCCTCCACCTGCAAACCTACCAATTCTATCATAAACACCTATGCCTGTTAAAAAAGAAGCTATAAAAATAAGTATAATTAGTGTATACCCCCAAGCTGTTTGCTCTGCCATATAAGGAAAAGCTGTTAAAAGTAAATCATTTATAGCTTGCCCTATAACACATATCAAACCACCGACCCAAAATGAATTTAAAAGTGATGGAAAAGCTCTAGTTTTGGGGATTTTTGCCTCAACATATTCGTTGTATTTTTTATTTTTTTCAATATCGTTCATTTCAACCTCTATATAATTATTGCAAGAATTATTATTCTTAAACTTGTATATAAAAAAAGATTTTGCACAAACTATTAAAAAGGAGAATTATGAAAAAATTTATTATATTTTTATCACTTTTTTGCTTTACAATGTTATTAACAGGTTGTGGAAGCACAAATGTAAATTACTCCAATAAAATAAATAGTCAACTAAACAAATTAAATGGTGTAATTAATGGCATAAACACCATTGACGACGGTGATATTATAATAACTGACTTGCTTTCTGATAGCACAATTGCATCAATCAAAAAAGCAATACCTTATGAAAATGGAATAGGAACAGAAGAGTATGAAAAAGTCAAAAATGTTGCTGGTTACGGTTTTATTGTCCCCAACATAAACAGAAACACTGATACTTATGGAAATTATTATAATAATCGTTTTGGTTATTACGGACAATACCCTTACACCTATGGTTACGGATATAATTATCCCAATATGCCTTATGGTTATGGTTATAATTATCCATATAATTATGGAATATACAACAATGGATATGGAATAATCGGAACAAATATAGATACATATAAATCAAATTATAATAATGAATTTAACAATGGTTATAACAATGGATACTATAATAATTATTACCAAAATCCATATTATCCATACAATTACCAACAAAGAAGATTTGCAAGAAATGTAAATAATTATAAAAACATAAATTCAAACAT
>CALVNP010000045.1 GCA_944349805.1 uncultured Clostridia bacterium | reverse complement strand
ATTAAGGAAAATGTTCCTACAGAAGAAGCTAAGAAAATGGAAGCTATGCTTAAAGAAGCTGGCGCAACAGTTGAACTTAAATAAATTAAAAGTGGAATTTGTGTGCATAAAAGAATCTTGTTTACAAGGTTCTTTTTTATTTTTTTGTTTAGTATAATTGTTTGGAAACTTTTGAAGTTTGTAGTATAATTAACAAGGAGATATTTATGAATTATGATGTTTTAATTGTGGGGGCTGGTCCTGCTGGACTTTTTTCTGCGTATGAATTGATTACTAAAAACAGCAAATTAAAAATTTGTTTGGTAGATATGGGGAAAAGGGCAAAAAATAGAGTTTGTCCAATGAAGACAACAGGCAAATGTGTAAATTGTAATCCGTGTCAAATTTTATCTGGATATGGTGGTGCTGGAACATTTAGTGATGATAAATTGAATTTTATTCCAAAACTTGGTAAAAGTGACCTTTTTAAATATATGAGTGAATCTGAGGCATATAAACTTATTGATGATACAGAACAAATCTTTAATAAGTTTGGAATGGACTCTGATGTTTATCCTAAAAATATGGATAAATGTGAGGAAATCAAGCGTGATGTAACATTAAAAGGGGCAAGATTACTTGTAATCAAGCAGAAACATTTGGGCTCTGACATGTTACCTGAATACATAGAAAATTTTACAAAATTTCTAGAAGATAGTGGTGTTGAAATCTTTGAAAATTTTAATGTTTTGGATATAGTCAAACAAGGAGAAACAAATAGGATTGACTATATAAAAGATGGACACAACGGAAGTTGTACTGCAAAATTTGTTATTGTTGCTCCTGGTAGAACGGGGGCAGAGTGGTTGCAAAAACTTTTAGATAGACATTCTATTCCTTATTATTCACAAAGTATAGAAATAGGTGTAAGGGTTGAAGTAAGAAAGGAAGTTTTGGAAAAAATAACAAATATTATTTATGACCCTACCATCTTTATTAAAACAAAAACTTACGGAGATGAAATAAGAACATTTTGTACAAATCCTGGTGGGTATGTAACGAAAGAAAATTATAATGGATATATTTGCGTAAATGGACATGCACTTAAAAATGTTAAATCCAATAATTCCAACTTTGCCTTTATAAGTAAAGTGACATTAACACAACCTGTAACTAATACAAGGGAATACGGTGAATCTATTGCAAGAATAGCAAATGTTTTGGGCGATAAAAAACCAATAATACAAACTTTAAAAGATTTAAGAGAGGGGCGAAGAAGCGAGTGGCATAGAATAAATAGGGGATTTATTGAACCTACATTAAAGGATTGTGTTGCTGGCGATTTAGCTCTTGTTATGCCATATAGAATAATAACAAACATTTTGGAAGGGTTGGAAGAATTAGACAAAATAATCCCAGGTGTGAACAATGGTGAAACACTATTGTATGGACCAGAAATAAAGTTTTTTTCCAACGAGATTGAAACAGATAATAAATTCAAGATTAAGGAAAGCAACATATATTTTGTTGGAGATGGGGCAGGTAAAGCAGGGAACATTGTAGTTGCTGCTGCTACAGGACTTGTTTCTGCAAGAGACATTTTGACCAAAATTTAAAAAACGATTACATTAAAAAGCTGTATCAATTAGATACAGCTTTTTTGTAATATATCCCCAGATAGTCTGGAGTTCGGTTTAAGTTCACCGATGAAAAAATTTCTCCTTTTGTGTTTATTCTTCTTCGGCATCTTTAATGCTCAATGATATCCTATGCTTAATAGGATCAATTCCTATAACCTTAACTTTTACAATGTCCCCAACTTTAAGCGCTTCGCTTGGATGTTTTATATAACCTTTAGATATTTGTGATATGTGAACTAAACCATCTTGATGTACTCCTATATCTACAAAAGCTCCAAAATCAATTACATTTCTTACAGTTCCTGTAAGAATCATTCCAGGTTGTAAATCCTCTAAACTCATTATGTCACTTCTTAAAATTGGAGCAGGTAAGTTTTCACGAATATCTCTTCCTGGTTTTAGTAATTCTGTTGTTATATCTTTAAGTGTGGGCTCTCCTATTCCACATATTTCAGCAACTTTTTTTGTTCCTTCACTTTCTATCTTTGCTGGTAAAAGAACCAAATTGTTGTTTTTTATGTCCTCATCGGTGTAATTAAAATGTTTTAAAAGTTTTTCGGCAGCTTCATAACTTTCTGGGTGAACAGCAGTATTGTCCAAAATATTTTCTCCACCCACAATTCTCAAGAAACCTGCACACTGTTCGTATGCTTTTTCTCCTAACTTTGTAACATTTAAAAGTTCGCTTCTATTTTTGAATGCTCCATTTTTAGTCCTATAAGCAACAATATTTTTAGCTATTCCACTATTTAGCCCTGAAACATAGGACAACAAACTATATGATGCTGTGTTTAAATCAACTCCCACACTATTCACACAATCTTCCACAACCCAGCCCAACACTTCACCAAGTCTGTTTTGGGGCATATCGTGTTGATATTGTCCAACACCAATGCTTTTCACATCAATTTTAATAAGCTCTGCAAGTGGATCCTGCAATCTTCTTGCAATGCTCACTGCACTTCTTTGTGCAACATCAAAATCTGGGAATTCTTCTGCTCCTAATTTTGATGCTGAATATACACTTGCACCTGCTTCATTTACAACAATGTATTCAACTTTTCTTGTTTGTTTTTTTATTAAATTGGCAACAAATATTTCAGATTCCTTGCTTGCAGTTCCATTTCCTATTGAAATTATGTCAACATTGTACTTGTTAATAAACTCAGTTAGTTTTGCTTCTGCTTCTTCTATTTTGTTTTGTGGTGGAGTTGGATAAATTACGCAAGTGTCTAAAACTTTTCCTGTTGGGTCAACAACTGCAATTTTACAACCCGTTCTATAAGCTGGGTCTAAACCAAGTACAGTTTTATTTTTAACAGGTGGTTGTAAAAGAAGTGGTCTTAAATTGCTATCGAACATTTTAATTGCTTGTTCATTAGCAACATCTGTGAGACTTGAACGTATTTCACGCTCCAAGCTTGGGAATAGTAATCTTTCATAACCATCATCGATTGCTTCTTTTACAAGTTCTGAGCATTTATTTTCAGCTTTAATATATTGTTTGTAGATTATGTTTAAAGCAAGTTCAGTATTAATTTCAACTTTAACTTTTAAACATTCTTCTTTTTCTCCTCTGTTAATTGCTAAAATTCTATGACTAGGTATCTTATTTATGTTTTCACTGTAATGAGCATAAGTTTCATAGGTTAAATAGTTTTCTTTATCTTCGTTGATTTCACAAGTAATAAGACCTTTATTATAAATCAAATCTCTCAACAATTTTCTGAGTTCTGGATCATCAGATACAATTTCTGCAATAATATCTTTTGCTCCTTGAATAGCTTCTTCCACTGTTTTTACTTCTTCGTTAAGATAATTATTAGCAATTTCTAATATGTTTTCTTCCTTTTGTTCTAAAATAATATCAGCAAGTGGTTGAAGACCTTTTTTAATTGCTTCGCTTGCACGAGTTTTCCTTTTTGGTTTATAAGGACGATAAATATCTTCAAGTTCTGTTTGAGTTGTTGCATTTTCAATTTGACTTAAAAGCTCATCTGTCATTTTTCCTTGTTCAGTAATAGAAGAAATTATTTCTGCTTTTCTTTTTTCCAAATTTTTTAAGTAGGAATATCTGTCAGCCAAATCTCTTAAAACTTGGTCATCAATAGAGCCTGTCATTTCCTTTCTATATCTTGCAATAAAAGGAATTGTATTTCCTTCTTCAATTAGATTTATAATATTTAAAGCGTGTCCTTCTTTAATATTAAATTCATTTGATAATTCTTGTGCGTAATTCATTCAATATCTTCTCCGTCATTATTTATTTCTTCTTCATCAGAAGTTTCTAAAAGTATATCACTTTCTTCCTCTAAAGAGGTAACATTTTTAAGCTTTCTTTCAATAGTTTTAGATTTTTTTGTTGCTGACTCAATTGTATTTGAAGCTTCAGCCAATTTTTTTTGTGTTTTTGAAAGTAAATCAACAAACTTCCCAAATTCTTGTTTAAACACGCCCAAAAGTTGCCAGATTTCTGAGGACCTTTTTTCAATTGAAAGTGTTTTAAAACCAAGTTGCAAACTGTTTAAAAGTGCAGATAGGGTGGTTGGTCCACATATCACAACCTTGTATTCTCTTTGCAATTCTTCAGCAAGCCCGGGCATTCTTAAAACTTCTGCATAAAGTCCTTCAAGAGCTAAATACATAACAGCAAAATCTGTTGTTTTTGGAAGTGAAATATATTTTTCACTTATTTTTTTTGCTTCTTCTTTAACCCTTTTTTCTAAGCCTTTTCTAGCAAGTTCAGTTTGTTGCAAATTTCCAGATTCACTTGCTTCAACAAGCCTTTGATAATCTTCTATTGGAAATTTTGCATCTACGGGCAACAATATTGTTTTATCATCTTTTCCAGGAAGAGATATAGCAAAATCCACCCTTTCTTGATTATCTTTAATCGCAACATTTGATTGAAATTGTTCAGTAGATAACATTTGCTCCAACAAGTTAGCCAAACTTACTTCACCCCAAACACCACGAGTTTTTACATTGGTTAAAACCCTTTTTAAATCTCCAACCCCGTTTGCAAGTTGTTTCATCTCTCCCAAGCCTTCATAAACTGATTGAAGTCTGTTATTTATAATATTAAAACTTTCTGCTAGCCTTTTTTCTAAACTTACATTTAGCTTTTCATCGACTGTCTGTCTCATCTGTTCAAGCTTTTTTTCGTTATCTTGTTGTAGCTTAATTAAACCATTATCAAGTATGCTTGTCGCACGGGCCAACCTATCTTCATTGCTCTTTAAAATGCTTTCAAGCCTGTTTTGTACAACAATTAATTCTTGTTTTTGTAATTGTAAATTTTGTGAAATTCCTGTCAGTACAGTGTCATTATAATTTTTTATTGCAGATAAAAGCATTTCATTTATTTGTTTATAAATTTCATTTTGTTTTTCAAATTTATTGTCAATATCCTTCAAGATATCTTCATTTGTGTTAAATTTTCTAACTTTAATTAATAAATAAATGTCAATTAATAATATAATAATTGATAAACTAATATAAATTATTTCTAATACCATCTTCTACCTCTTTTAAAAGAGTTTCTTTATCATTGCTTAATCCGTCAAACACCTTGTCTAAAAGGTCATTAAGCACAATGCTGTATTTTTTAGGAGATAACTGTTTAATCTTTTTTAAATCTTCTCCTTTAATATTTAAATCTTTAATATTAATTGGTATTTTATGTTTTTTAATGTAATAATCAAAAAAATAATATTTTGCATATAAATATTTTGATTTAATTTTTAATAATTCACTAATTTTTGGAAAATAATTAAAATATTTAAAAAAATATTTTTTATTATTCATTTTATTTAGTGCATCATAATATCCACATATTATTTTTGTGATATTTTCAATATGTACTTTGGGGAGCATAAAACCATCTTGTCCCAAAAGGAATTTTAAATAAAATTCTATACAGTCTGGATTGACAGAATTTATTATATCAATAAGTAAAGAATAAAATTTAATATCTTTTGGAGCTTTTTTTGATAGTTTATATTTTACAGAAGTGGAGTGGACATATAAAAATGGCCAGGCGTGTAAAAAATTCAAATAGTTTAATCCACGCATATCTGAATTCTTTTTTGAAATCGAATATCTTGTTGGAGAATTTATTATGTTCATAAGTTCAGAATATTTTCTTGTTCCAACAATATCATTTAATCTATAAGACATCTTCCTTGCCATATTCAATGTTGCTCTGTCAATTTTAAAATCTAGTTCACAAGCGAATCGAACCATTCTTAAAATTCTAAGACCATCGCTTTTAAAAACATAGGAAGGAGTTTCAACGCATCTAATAATTTTTCTCTGTAAGTCATAAACGCCAGAATATACATCAACAATTTCATCTTTTAAAATGTTATAATAAATAGCATTAATTGTAAAATCTCTTCTTTTTGCGTCTTCTCTAACATCTTCAACGAAGTCAACATTTTTAGGAATATGCCTCCCTGTATTATCGTAATTATCTCTTCTAAAAGTGGTATGTTCCCAAACTTCTTTCCCACATCTAATTGTAATTGTCCCTAATTTTTTTGAAATTTCTTTAACTTCAAATTTACTTCCTGCAAGGATTTCTGAAAGTCTTTCAGGGGTCAACTTAGATGCAAGGTCAACATCAGAAGGGGTTATTCCCAAAAGTGAATTTCTAATATATCCCCCAACTATATAAAGTGGAGCATATTTTTTTAATTTTTTTGCAAGTGCTTGCAAATTTTCAGATACTTCAATATTCATAACAATTATTATACATTTTAACTATAAAAAAGTAAAGTGTTTATCTTTTTATAAATTATCAAATTTAAATAGATAAAACTTTAGCAGTGTAGGTTTTTATCTATTTATTCAAGTACATATCACAATGCAATCTGATTGCTTAATTTCTGTCCCAACAGGTGGAAGTTGATTCGTTATGGTTAAACCTTCTCCGTCTATTTCATAATTTATTCCTAGCTCTGTGAGTGTTTTTACTGCCTTAGTTAAACTTTGTCCGACTAAATCTGGCATTGTTATAGTCTTTTCAGGTGTTTTAGCAATTTCGGGGTCATCTGGTTTTATTCCCAAGTACTCAAACATTTCTGAAAAAATTTCTTTTGCATAGGGAGAGGCAACAACACTTCCATAATATGCTCCTGTACCAGGTTCATCAACCATTAAAAGCATAACATATTCAGGATTTGATGCTGGATATGTACCAACAAAACTTGATACATATTTTCCTCTTGCAATTGAACCATTTTCATATTTTTGTGATGTACCTGTTTTTCCTCCAATTTCGTAACCTGGGACAAAGGTATACTTTCCTGTTTTTGAAACAACACCTTCAAGCATTTCGTTTAAAATTTTTGAAGTGCTTTCGCTTATTACTTTCCTAATTGGAGTTTTTGAGTTTTCCTCTATTATTGTACCATCAGGAGATTCAATTTTTTGTATTAAATATGGTTGATATAAACTGCCACCATTAACCACACTGCAAACAGCTGTTATTAATTGTAGGGGAGTTACTGCAATTGCCTGCCCAAAACCCATTCTTGCAAGATCAACGCGTTTTGCTGTTTCTTTGTTCATTATAATACCTGAGCTTTCACCACTAATTTCAATTCCTGTTTTTTGTCCTAGTCCAAACAAATTAAAGTATTCATAAAATTTATCAAATCCAAGCCTTAATGCCAAGTCAACAAAAACGCAGTTGCAGGAATTTGCAAGGCCCTCTGCTAAGCTTTGACTTCCGTGTCCAATACTTTTCCAACATTTAATTTTTTGCCCATCTACTGTGCAAGAACCACCACAATAAAACCTACTGTTTTCATTAGCTGTGCCTTCTTCAATAGTTGCTGCCATAGTTAGTATTTTAAAAGTTGAGCCGGGTTCGTATACATCTACAACAGCTTTATTTTTAACTGTCTCTAATAATGTTGAAGGATCATTTCTTGGAACATTATTTAAGTCAAAACTTGGTTTAGTACTCATAGCAACAATTTCTCCTGTGTTTGCCTTCATTATTATTGCAGTTGTGCTCTTAGCTTGTTGTTCTGTCATAACTTTGTTTAATGCTTGCTCAACAATTAATTGTATTTTTGAGTCTATTGTCAAGGTGATGTTGCAACCTGGAATTGAGGGAATGTAATACGAAAGTGTATTATCAAGTTGTTGTCCTGTGATGTCTGCTTGAATCAAACTCTTACCATCTGTTCCTTTAAGAATGTTATCATAATAAAGTTCAATTCCTGCTTGACCTATGTTATCTATTGTGGTAAATCCTAGTATTTGGGTTAACAAATCCCCATAAGGATAATATCTTTTTGTATTTTGGGAAAGGTAAACTCCAGATATATTTTTATCAATAATTTGTTTTGCAATGTTTTCTTCAACCTGCATCTTAATTAAAAACTCAGACGCAGTTTTATTTGTAATTTTGTTATATACACTTTCATAGTTCAAATTTAATATATTGCTTAAAAATGTTGCTGTTTGTTTGGGGTCAATTATTTCTCTTGCTCTTGTATATACATTATAGGTTGTATAGGAAACTGCAAGAGATGAGCCTGTTGAATCATATATTTTTCCTCGTTCTGCTTTTAAGGGCAAATCCCTTGTCCATTGATCCATTGCTTTTGTTTGTAACCAGGAACCGTTGATTAATTGTACAACACTTAATCGTACGATCAATGCACAAAAAATAAAAGATATTAGCGTAATTAATGCTAATATCCTCTTTCGTTGAGAAAACAAATTAAAATTTTTTATCACTTAACCCCCAAATATGCCTGATAGCCAATTACAAAATTTATCGAACCAACTTGTAGAAATTGTTGGGTCGGTTGGCTCAGCGAGCTTTTCTGCTTGAACACCAAATATATTTTCAGGAGCTATTGGTGATATACTGCCATCTTCATCAGGTTTAACGGCATCTAGTTCACTTATCTTTAAAATATATTTAGCTTCATTAACCATATATGCATTATTTGACTGACTTATGCTTGTTGATATGCCATTCAACTCTACAGCATTAGATATAATCCACGCTCCACATATTGCAACAATCACACAATAAACAATTGTTATAAGTCTAAATCTAAATTTTTGGTCAGGTTTAGTTTTGGTTTGTGGCTTTTGTTCAGGTTCTATGTTTGATGCTTCAATAAAATCATAATTTGGGGTTTCTATAACTGTTGATGTAAAAAGCTTTTCCTTTTTAAGTTCTTGTAAGTTTTGTTTAGATTGTATAGCATCTTCTTTCACTTCCGTTTTAACTTGTTTGGTTGGCTTTTCCAAAAGAATGGTTTTGCTTTCTTTTTCCTGCATAACAACTCCTTTTTCTAAGAAAATTATATATCAAAATATTTTTTTTTGCAATATAAACACAAAAAGTTTAAAAAAATTTGCTAAAATCATTAATTTATTAATATAATATCACTATGAAGCAATCTTATAGTTCAACGGTTGAGGAAAATTTAAAACTATTTAATTCTAATATGCAGGGTCTATCTTCGGATACTGCAAAGTTTTTATTAGAAAAAAATGGGACAAACACCATACAAGATGTAAAAAAGAAAAATAATTTTTTAAAATTTTTAGAGCAGTTTAAAGATGTAATGATAATCATTTTGCTCGTTGCTGCAACTATATCAATTGTTATTTCAATTATTGAAAATTCAACAAGTGAATTAGTTGATGGATGTATAATACTTGTCATTGTGTTTATAAATTCCATTATTGGATTTGTTCAGGAAGTTAAAGCTGAAAATGCAATGGAAGCATTAAAAAAAATGACAAAGCCAGAGGCAAAAGTTTATAGAGACGGCGACCTTTTAAAAATTGACAGTTCAAAACTTGTTGTTGGAGATATTATCCTTTTAGAAGCAGGAGATATTGTCCCAGCTGATGTACGGTTATTAGAATCGGCAATGTTAAAGTGTGATGAAAGTTCATTGACGGGTGAAAGTAAAGCAGTAAACAAAGAGGCAAATTTGGTTTTAAAGGAAACAACACCTTTAGCTGATAGAAAAAATATGGCTTTTAGTGGAAGTACGATTGTAAATGGTAGAGGGCTTGCTCTTGTTGTTGCAACGGGAAAAAATACCGAAATTGGTAAAATTGCAAAGATGTTGCAAGAATCTAAAAAGGAAGAAACACCTCTTCAAAAAAATATTAAGCAGGTTGGAAAGTTAATTACAATAATTGTTTTAGCTGTTGCCTGTGTCACATTTGTTGTTGAAATTGTAGCAAGACCCAATATGCCATTGGAGGCATTTTTGACTGCTGTTGCAATTGCAGTTGCGGCAATACCAGAAAGCTTGCCAGCTGTAATTACAATTATTATGAGTTTGGGGGTTGCAAGGTTAGCAAAACAAAAGGCTATTGTCAAAAGGTTACACGCTGTTGAAACATTGGGAAGCTGTGAAGTGATTTGTTCGGACAAGACAGGAACCTTAACGCAAAATTTAATGACTGTTACAGCTTTGTACTACGATGGTAATGAAAATTGGTCGTGTGATTTTAATGATAAAATTGAGTACAAGCTTTGTACTGAAATTATGACATTATGCAATGATAGCAAGAAAAATAGGACAAAATTTGTTGGTGATCCAACAGAAACAGCACTTTGTGAATACACTTTAAAAAATGGTTTCAATAAGAGTAAAGAAGAAAAATTGATGCCCAGATTATTTGAATTGCCGTTTGATTCTGTTAGAAAAATGCATACAACTGTTCATCAAAAAAATGGAAGTTTGATTCAATATACAAAAGGCGCACCTGATATTGTGATTAATAGATGTAGTCACATAATGATCAACGGAAAGGTTTGTGAACTAACTCAGCAGAAAAAGAACGAAATTCTATCAATAAATAAAAAAATGGGAAACAATGCTCTCAGAGTGTTGGGACTATCATATAAAAAGTTAAGGACTGACAACCCCAAAAATATAACGGAGTATGATTTAATTTTTGTTGGACTTGTTGGAATGATTGACCCTCCAAGACCAGAAGTAAAAGAAGCAGTAAAAAAGTGTCAAAGAGCAGGTATACGTCCAATTATGATAACAGGTGACCATAAAAATACTGCATTTGCAATTGCAAAGGAAATTGGTATAGCTAAAAATGAAGATGAAGTATTAACAGGTATTGAAATTGATGCCTTAAACGATGAAGAATTTGCAAGAATCATATCAAGGATTAATGTTTTTGCTCGTGTGAGTCCAGAAAACAAAGTAAGAATTGTAAAAGCTTTAAAACAGCAAGGTAAGATTGTTGCTATGACCGGTGACGGCGTCAACGATGCCCCAAGCATAAAAAATGCCAACATTGGTGTTGGTATGGGAATAACAGGAACAGATGTCACAAAAGAGGTTTCTGATATAATTGTAACAGATGATAATTTTGCAACAATTGTTGTAGCAGTGGAAGAAGGAAGAAAAATTTTTGCCAATATAAAAAAGACGATTCAATTCCTTTTTTCTGCGAATTTAGCAGAGATTATATCAATTTTTATAGCAACTATTGCCTTCCCAAATTACATTTTTTTAACACCTGTTCAAATTTTATTTGTCAATTTAATTACAGACAGTATGCCGGCAATTGCACTAGGTTTAGAACCGGCAGAAGAAGATATTATGAATGAAAAACCCAGAAAAAATGGTTCATCAATTTTTAGTGATGGAATGGGATATATGATGTCTGTTTCCGGAATAATTCAAGCTGAGTTGGTTTTAATTGGTTATGTTTTAGCAATTAAATTTTTTGGCTCAGCTGTCGCAACAAGCATTGCGTTCTATTCTTTAAATTTAATTCAATTTTTCTATTTTGCGTCTATGAGAGTAAAACATTCAGCTTTCAAAAGTAAAATATTTAAAAACAAGTGGGCTGTTCTTTCAATTTTGTTCGCCGTAGGATTGCTTTCAATAATTGCCTTTACACCTTTGCATACTTTTATTGGATTAACAAGTTTAAATCTAACTCAATGGTTAATTGTAATTGGAATCTCGACATTGATGTTTCCATTAACAGAACTCTTTAAAATAACAAAAAAAAGGTGGTTTAAGTAATTATAAACCAACCGTTGCCTGTCCAGTCAAATCAAGATTGGATAGGCCTTTTTGTTTTTTTATATAAAAGTATCCTGCTGATGCAATCATACCTGCATTATCTGTACATAGCTTTAAATCAGGCATAAATAATTGAATGTTGTTTTCTTTGCATAATGTAAGCAATTTTTCTTTTAAAAATGAGTTTGCGCTAACACCACCAGCAACGACAAGTTTGTTTAACCCTGTTTGTTTGCAAGCTTTTATAGACTTTTCTGCCAATTCATTTACGACATAATTTTGAAAACTTGCACAAATGTCAGGGACATTAATTTCTTTTCCTTTTTGTTCAAGGTTATGGACATAGTTTACAACGGCAGTTTTTATTCCACTAAAACTGAAATTTAATGTGGTGTTTAAAATGCTGTGTTTAACAAATTCAATATTATTTTTTCCAAGTTTTGCAAGTTTGTCGACATTTGGTCCACCTGGATAAGCTAAATTTAAAATTCTTGCAACTTTGTCGAAAGCTTCTCCAACAGCATCATCAATAGTAGAACCAAGCAGTTTGTGTTCAACAAAATCATTCACTTGCAAAATAGCTGTATGCCCACCACTTACAAGCAAACAAACAAAAGGAGGTTGTAAACTTTGATGAGTTAGATAATTTGCCGAAATATGACCTTCTATGTGTGATACTGCAATAAGTGGTATTCTCAAATTAAAAGCTAAGGATTTTGCAAAGTTTACTCCAACAAGCAATGCACCAATTAATCCTGCACCGTATGTGACGGCAACAGCATCAATTTCGTCAGTTGAAATTTTAGCATCTGTGATTGCTTGATTAAAAACAGTTTCAATTGCAAGAATATGATTCCTAGACGCAACTTCTGGAACAACTCCACCAAATCGTTTATGAATGTCAATTTGAGAAGCAATAACATTAGAAAGGAGTGTAGTTCCATTTTTAACTACACTCACACTTGTTTCATCGCAAGAAGACTCAATTCCTAAAACTATGACATCTTTTTTTTGCTTTAAATCAGCAAATTTTTTTTGAACTGTTTCAAAATAAGTATTCATAATTATGATATTATCATTTTTAATCTAAGATTGCAATAAAATTAAAAATCTTTTGATTTATCAACAAAATTATTAAAAAATCTCTTTCTTTTATATTCAGCTAATATGCTAGAACTAAATGTTTTTGCAATATCTAGTAGTTGAGTTCTGCTTACAATTTTATCTGTCATAAAATCTGCCTTACTCGTATTTTCGCTTTCAAATTTATCACCATACTTTAACATCATTAAAAGTGTAGAAGTAATTTGAAGACCTTCTTCTTTTGCTGAAGAACAAAAATCGTCATAGCTATAAATAACATTTGTATAAATATTTTTTACTCTGCTTCCTTCTTTGTTTACAATAATTGGGAAAATTCGACTTCCATCTTTTGAATATACCCATTTTAATTCTGCAAATGGATAAAAATAATCGTTATCTTTCATATTAACACCTCGCGACTGATATTAGCATAGTTTTTTTTATAGGTCAATAGTCATTTTAAAATTTTAACATTAAAAATTTATCTTTGCATAAAAATATAATATGACAGATAAAGAATTGAAAAAATTAAAATTTTTTGTATAGTTGGATTTGCTTTTGTGTGTGTATTTGGTTCACTTTCACATTTCTTTTATGCTTGGAGTGGATATGATAAAGTTGTTGGAATCCTTTTTCCAGCAAACGAAAGTACTTGGGAACATTTAAAGCTTGCAATTTTCCCAACACTTGTATATTTCATTGTGGGTTTGTTTTTTATAAGAAACAAAAATTATATAGTTGCTCTTTTTGTAACATTGTTAACACCTATGTTGTTAATTCCGTCAATTTTTTATTCTTATACTTCTGTAATTGGAAAATCGTTAATTTGGTTAGACATTTTGTCTTACTTTATTTCAGTTTTTTTAGCATTTCTTTTTTGTTATTTAATCTTAAACAGTGACCCGTTTGGTAATAGAGCTACCATTGTTTCTTTTATTGGAATAATAGTTATAATTTTTTGTTATTTAACATTTACAATTTGTCCCTTACAAAATTTTCTATTTAAAGATTATACCGATAATTCTTACGGCTTAAAACAACTTGGTTACATAATAGACTTAAAAAAATAATGTAAAAGGTTGATTTATAAATCAAAATATAGTACTCTCTAATGGAGGTGTTATATGGAAATTTTTGGGACGCAACATTTAATCTATTTTATAGTAGCCGTTGTTTTAATGATTTCATTGACTATAATTATAAAAATATTTGTTCCAAAAGATAAAATGTTTATAGTTATGAAAGCTATAGCAGGAGTTTCTTTAATTTTAATAATTATATATAGAATTGTTGTAGCTAGATCTAGAAGTGGAACATTCGTTGATTTTATTCCAGACACATTTTGCAGTATGATGGGATTTATTCTTCCTATAGTTGTATTAATTTTTAAACCCACATCTAAAATTTTTCAGTATGCAGTTTTTTCAGGTATGATAGGTGGCGTGTTAACATTGGTTTATCCCGACTTCTTAGTTTATTTCGACAGTATTTTAAATATCCATCCTTTTACGGGTATGTTGTATCACACCTTAATGTTTTTCATTTTTATACTTTCACTTGTAACAGGATACTTTGTACCATCATTTAGAAATTGGACAGCTTTGCCAATAGGACTTGCGTTTATGGTTGTATTTGGTGAATTTGGGAATAGTGTATTAAATCAATCTAACAATATGTATTTAAATGCTCCATTAATAAAGGATACAATTTTTACCTGGTGGTTTGTTGGTATATTATTCATATTATTGTATACAATAATCATACAAATTTACGAAATGATAACACTGCCTCCAAAAGAATGGAGTATTGTTAAAGTAACAAAAAAGTTTAAAAAATCAAAAAATGAAACTGAAATAAAAGAATAAACTGCTTTTGCAGTTTATTTTTAATTTAAGGTAAATAATTACATACAGGATCACAAATAAAACCAGATTAGAAAATCAAAAAAAATACATTGGCAGGGAGCGTGTATATCCATAAAGACACACTCTATTCCATTTCATCAATTTTACCAAACTGATGAATGAGCATTGCTTTAATTGCTTCATTATTGTTTAAAGTTGCAGTATAATTAATCAAAATATTAGGATAAATTCCATTATCAAAAAGTTGTAATGAAATTGCATATACACAAGCATCTGTTTGCAATCCACATATATCAATTGTTTTTTCTGTTGATATAAGCTTTTTTATTTTTTCTATATGTTTTTGTGATAGTCCGTAGCTATTTTTTTCAAAAATAAAATTATTATTTGGGATTGAAACACAAATTTTTTGCGATTCTTCACTTAACAAATTTGTCCAGTTTAATTTTTTGACATAAAAGCTATTTTTTTTGTTAATAAATTTAGTAAAAATATAATAGTCATAACTATTTTTTTTAATTAAAGAATTTATTTTAATAACTAAGTTTGAATATGGTTTTTTAGTTATAAATCCATTTTGCATATCAACTATTAATAAAACTTTACCCATAACCCCTCAAATAATAAACTAATAAAAACAAAAGATGTTCTTATCAGTTTCACTTGGCGGAAAGAGGGGGATTCGAACCCCCGATGCCTGTTACGACATATCGGTTTTCGAGACCGACACATTAGACCACTCTGACATCTTTCCAAAACTTTGTTAGTCTATCATAATTCTATTGTTTTTGCAACAAGTTTACTTACATATCATTTTTCGTCAAATTATTGTTTCATTTTGTTTTTATAAATTTGACAGGTATAAAAATTTTTGTTACTATATCCTTTGTTTTTATGGTTATATTACTTAATTGTGAAGAGTAAAATATAAGGGGAGTATTATGATACACTTAATTGCTGATTCAACTTTTGGAATTGCAAAAGATTATGCTGAAAATAATAATATAAAAATTGTAAATTTAAAGTTAATCTTAGATGATGTTGTAACAGAGGAAGGGTTTGAAGATTGTTGGGAGGAATTTTATTTAAGGTTAAAAAGAAGTAAAGGCTTCCCTTCTACAAGTCAACCTAGTCCAGAAGATTTTGCTGATAAAATAAAAGAAATTTATGCCCAAGATGAAAATGCTGAAATAATAATACTAACAATTTCTCAGGCTCTCAGTGGAACTATAAATGCAGCAAATATAGCTGTCAAAGAGTTTAAGGGTAAAAAGATTGTGGCAATTGATTCTGCACAAGCTGCATCTTGTGGAAGAATTATGGTAGAAGAGATTGTTGAACATATAAAAAATGGAAAAACTTTTGATGAATTAGTAAACAACATAATACCAACACTAAAAGAAAAATTAATGATACAATTTGTTCCAGAGACGATGGAATATTTGAAACGAGGTGGAAGAATTGGTAAATTATCGGCAACGCTTGCTAGTATTTTAAAAATAAAACCCATATTTAATTTTGGAAATGGAAAAATAACTATAACTAAAAAGGTTTTAGGACTTGGTAAGGCGATATCAGATATGATTCTTGAACTTCCTAAAAAATTAAAAAAACTTTATATATGTTATATTTACGACAATATTAATATAGAGACGATAAAAAACAAATTAAATGCATTAAACATAAAATTTAACGACATTGTTAAAATAAGTCCGGTTTTTGGAAGTCACGTCGGGATTGGCGCAATTGGTTTAGCTAGTTTGGAAGAATATTAAAAAAAATCGCGAGAAATCGTGATTTTTTATTTTAAAATTGCCCAAAATAATATAAAAAATATTCTATTAAAACAATATTTTCTGTTACAAATATCGTCGTGTTTGCAAGTCCTTTTTGCAAGTAAATTCTCTTTAATGGGAATAGAAATTTTTTTTATTGTTATTACTTCGTTATTTTTATAAATTGTAGGTGGAGATGTTGAATTGTCAGTTATGAAAGAAACATTTTTTATTTTTCTTTTCATATTAATTTACCACCACTTTAAATTCTACGATTACATTTTCTCCTACTGATAAATTATTCAATGCAAAACCAGTTTCAGGATTATATGTTGGTTGAGATATTCCATTTATTTTAACACTGCCACTAACAAAAGTTGTATTTGAAGGAATGGGATCTTTAAAAAACAAATCTGTTTTTTCTTATGTTCCTGTATTTGTAATTGTAGAAGTATAGGTTAGTGTGTCTCCTTTAATCGCAGAACTTTTATCTACACTTTTTGTAACATTTGAGAAACATTTTGTTTTGAATTGTTTGTTAATACAATTTTTTGAGTTGCATTTTCCAGCATTTTGTATTAAATTTGTAACATTGGCGCTTCTTTTGTAAAATCCTAAATTTATGTTGTTTATTAATATGCTAAAATTTTGAGCTGTAATTGTATCTGATGTTATGTTTTGGGTTGTGCTTGGTGTTGTAAAACTAACGGGTACATTAATTAAAGAAGATATATTGTTCACACTAGATTTATATAATCCACCCCAAATAAGTTCTGCATACAAAATGGAAGAATTTGAAGGTAATGTCAAAATAGCTGATGAACTATTTTTTGTGTAGTCGAGTGTTGTGCCAAAAGGGAAATCATTTACTTTTAAAGAAGTATTTAAACTTGTGAATGCACCTATTGACCCTTGTAAACCTGCTTGATTTAAATTGTTAAATTTACTAAGACCCAATGTATTCCCGATAAAAATAATATTTCCTTTTTTAATGTCAAAAAACCTTTTTATAAAACTATAAAAACTCCTTTCGACATTATCATTGTATTCAAGGTTTTGATTTTAAGTTTTTAAAATAACAAAATTAGATAAATAATCATATTTAACTTTATAAAAAGGAGAATTGTATGAATGTTGGTATTGTGGGATATGGAAATTTGGGTAAAGCATTGGAATCAATATTAATTTGTAAAAATAATGTAAATTTGATTAAAATATTTTCAAGAAGAGACAACTTAAAAAGTCCTTATAAAACAAGTTTTGATAAGTTGGAAAATGTAAGTAAGTATGTCGGCAAAATTGATACACTTATCTTATGTGTAGGAAGTTATTCAGACTTGGAAAAAATTGGTACATTGGTCATAAAAAATTTTAACACAATTGATAGTTTTGATACTCATAGTAAACTAAAAGATTATATTTTAAATTTGAATGATGTGGCAAAAGAAAACAAAAAAATTGCTCTATCTGCTTTTGGCTGGGATCCTGGTGTTATGAGTTTAATTAGAGTTTTGTTTGATAGTATTTCAGATAATGTTGATTGCAACTGCTTTTGGGGAAGTGGGGTAAGTCAAGGACATAGCGATGCCCTTAGAAGAGTTAAGGGGGTTGAAAATGCAATTCAGTATACAGTACCTATTAGTGAAGTTTTAAATCAATGTAAAAGAAAACCCAATATACGACCATCATCTTTTGAAAAACATAAAAGAATTTGTTATGTTTCGGTAAAAAGCAAATCAGATGTGAATAAAATTAAAAATGAAATAATTTCTATGCCAAATTATTTTAAGGGATATAAAACTGAAGTAAATTTTGTAGATGAAATTGAAATAAAAAATAGGCAAAAAAAATTAAGGCATAAAGGATACATAATTAAAAATTTTAATATATTAAATAAATATAAAACAAAAATGGAATTAATATTAAAAATGGATAGTAATCCACATTTTACAGCTGAAATAATGATTATGGGATTAAATATTATAAATAAATTATACTGTGAAAATAAATTTGGAGCGTATTCAATATTAGATGTTCCAATCTCTTATTTTTCAAATGAAAGCAGGGAAACATTGTTGACAAAAAAATTATAAAATATAAAAAATATTAATCATTAATGTGTAAAACTTGTTTGATTAAATTTTTAAATGATGATATTATAAATATAGGAGTTAAAAGATGATTAATATTTTAACAGGAGATAGACCTACAGGTAAATTACATTTAGGACATTATGTGGGCTCGTTAAAACAAAGAGTTCAATTAATGAATAAACAAAATTATGATAATTTTTTTGTTATGATAGCAGATACGCAAGCGCTAACAGATAATTTTGGAAATCCTCAAAAGGTTAGAGATAACATCTTAGAGGTTATGTTGGATTATCTTGCAGTGGGATTGAGTCCAGAAAAAGTGACTTTTTTTGTTCAATCTTATGTGCCTGCATTAACGGAAATTACAACTTATTTTATGAATTTGGTTACTCTTCCAAGGTTGCTTAGAAACCCCACAATAAAAAGTGAAATTAAAGATAGGGGATATAATGAAGCTCAGGGATTACCTGTGGGCTTTGTCAATTATCCAATAAGTCAAGCTGGCGATATTTTAGGGTTTAAAGCGAATTTAGTTCCCGTTGGAGAAGACCAACTTCCAATGCTTGAACAGGCAAGAGAAATTTGCAGAAGTTTTAATAACACATATAAGGAAATTTTTCCAATGCCTGAACCAATTGTTCCATCAAATAAACTTTGTGCAAGGCTTCCAGGAATTGATGGAGATGCAAAAATGAGTAAATCTTTAAATAACTGCATTTATATATCTGATGATTCAAAAACGGTAAAAGAAAAGATAAATAAAATGTATACAGATCCAGATCATATTAAGGTTACAGATCCTGGCAAGGTTGAAGGCAATATTGTGTTTGTGTATCTTGATGTGTTTTGCGAAAAAGAGCATTTTGAAAAGTATCTTCCAGAATACAAAAATTTAGATGAATTAAAACAACATTATACTCGTGGAGGACTTGGAGATGTTAAAGTTAAAAATTTTTTGTATTTAATTTTAGAAGAACTCTTAAATCCATTTAGAGAAAGAAGAAAATATTATGAAGAAAACATTGAAAAAGTATATGAAATATTAAAATTAGGAACAGAAAAAGCGAATAAATATATTGCACCAATTTTAAGTGAAGTTAAAAATGCTATGGGAATAGATTATTTCCATGATAAAAATTTTATAAGAGATTTTTTAAATAAATAAATTAAAAAAAGATTGAAAAAATTTTTATTTTAGTTATAATATAATTATGAAAAAATTTTTATCAACATTAATAATATTAACTGTACTTTTTAGTGCAGTTCTTTTGTTGCCTAATAAAATTAATTTTGACTTTGCGTTAGCACAAAATAGCGTTGATTCAATTAAGATAAGAGCTTATGGAGATTCTATTTCTGCAGGATTCTTGCTTGAAGATTATGATAATTATAAAAATGGAGAAAGTATTATAACACAAGGTAGTTATCCACAAGTATTTTCCAAACCTTATTTGCAATCATTTGGTGGGCAAATAAAAAGTTTTGCAGTAACAGGTGACGAATCTTGGCAACTTTTAAATATATTACAATCTCACTCCGATGTTGCAGATGAAAATTATGGAGATTTTTCAACTACGGACATCTTTACTTTATGTATTGGGGCAAACAATGTGTTATCTGTTGCAACACAATATTTAACTCCATTATTGATTGGTAATATGACAAATGAAGAATACAGACCATTGTTGCAAGAAGGTGTCAATCAATTTAAAGAAGATTATCCTCAAATTTTAGAGAAATTGAACAACAGTTCTAATGCAAAAATTATTGTTATGACGATATATAATCCATACAAGTATGTTGATCCTGGTGAAGTGCAGGTTGACACAGGCAATACATTTACAGATGGCTTGATAAAAAATGTTTTAACAAGTTTGAATGTAAAATTTACTGAGATTCTTAGTCTTACAATGGAATACCTTGAACAGATAAATGATGTTATAAGACAAAGCGCAAATGAACAAATAACCGTTGTTGACATATACAATATATTTAATACATTTAGTCAATCAGAATATAAAAACTATATAAATGCGAATTTGGCAAATGCAAAAATCACAAGTGAAATGACAAGTGGACTTATGTCAGGTGATTATACAGCTATAATTAATGAAATAAAAAACAATATGGATCCTCACCCAACAGCTATGGGACATCAAGTAATTGCTGATGAACATATAAAAGTTTTTCAATATGCGCAGTTGAAGATGATGACAGATTTATCAAGTATAACAGACGGTGATAGCGATGTTGAATTTATATTTAAAAAAGCAGGTGGTGAAGATGCTATAACCACTATTAATTTATATAAAGAAATAAATGGTGTTGAGAGTCTAGTAAAACAAATAACAGAAGAAAATTTTACGATAAAAGCAAAAGAACTAGATGGTGAAGGAGAAATCTATGCGAAAGTATATGATGAAAATGAAAATACATTAATAACATCATCAAATAGCATTTCTTTTGTATATGAGTTGCCAGAGCCCGAACCAGAACCTGAACCAGAGCCTGAACCTGAGCCAGAACCAGAACCTGAACCAGAACCAGAGCCTGAACCAGAGCCAGAGCCTGAAACAAACTCTAATGTTTTAACAATTGTAATAATTTCATTTCTTGGTGTTGTAGGACTTACCACATTAATCGTTATGTGCGTTTCAATTTTTAGAAAAAATGATTTATTTTAATTTTTAATAAAAAACCTTTTTGGGTTTTTTATTTTTTTAAATTTAAATTTTAATTTTGTTAAGTATACTTGAAATTAAATTATTTTTTTGTTATATTATTTTTGAAGGATAAATTATGAAAACAATTTATAAATATTATAAAGAAAGATTAATTGAAATAAGTGGTAAAAATAGAAGTTTATATTCGAAAAAAATAAGCAAAAAATATTCTTATGATATTGGGAAAATACTTTCAAATGATAAAAATTCGTTTGATGATTTTTTTACTTTTATTTGGAAAGGTAAAAAAATAAGTTTTCCACTTATAAAAAAAGATATTAAAGATAGAATTTATAAAAATTTTAAAATAGAAGAAAAAATTAAGCCTTTATATAATAATTCAAGAAATTTAAGCATTGAAGAAAAAAGAAATGAAAATTTAAGGCGTGAAAGGTTAAAAAAAGAAGAAATTAAAAAAACCATTTTATCCGAAGTTTCTAGTTTAAAAACTTTAAAAAGAGAAATCGAAGAATTTAGCAAGGAAACGGGGCGATATGAACTGTTTGTTGGATATCCTTTTGTTGTTGGACAAATTAATAAGGATATTCAAGTTAAAGCTCCACTCATACTTTTCCCTGTGAAAGTCAACATTGAAAGTGATAGCGAAGTCTCTTTGGAGTTGAAACAAGATGATTATGTTCAGTTTAATAAGGTGTTATTGCTTGCTTATGCAAAGGAACATCGAATCAGTAGTGATGGAATGTTAACAGAATTTGACAACTTGTCTGATTATAAGTTAAAAACAGTTAAAGATGTTTTGGCATATTTATCAGCTTTTGGGTACAAGTTTAATTTAGAAGATAATTTTTATGATAAAATCGTAAATTTTGAAGATATTAAGGATAACAATTTAAGGGATTTGCAGGTTGTAAATTCTTGTGTTTTAGGAAGATTTCCTCTTGCCAACTCAATTTACAATGATTACACTTTGCTGGAAAAGAAAAGTCTTTCTTCTTCTGCAATCAATCAGCTTTTAGAAGGGAAAAAGTTTAAAAGACTAAAAATGCAGGAATCCCGTGTTTATACAATTAACGACCTTGATTATGCGCAAGAAGATGCTATAAAAAAATTAAATCAGTTTGGGAATATGGTTATTTATGGTCCACCTGGTACAGGGAAGTCCCAAACCATAGTAAATATTATTTCAGATGCAATTTGTAAGGATAAAAAAGTTTTGGTTGTCTCTCAGAAAAAAGCTGCATTAGATGTTGTTTTTAATCGTTTAAAGGGATTAAATTCAAAATGTATGTTTATAACTGATGCAGAAAAAAACAAGGTTGAATTTTATGAAAGATGTTCACAAATGCATAATGCTGTACTCAATGCAGGAAGACAAGATGAAAATCTTGCAGATTACGATAAGATAGAAGATGAATTAAAAAAAGAGACATCTGACTTACAAATTATTTCAGATACTTTATTTAACAAAACACCTTTTGGTCTTTCTTTACAAGAAATGTATTCCAGCTCGGCAAAAATCGGGAAAAATAGTTCAGATTATACTTTGTATAAGCAAATGCTGAAAAATGATGAATTAATGAAGATGGACTACAAAACACTTTATTCAACATTAAGACTTATAAAAGAAAAAAACAAGGTTGAAATGTATCATAGATATGTTGAATTAAAAAAGAGTAACCCAATTATTGATTACATAAAGCCACAAGTGGAAATTCATATCATAAATCAAATGAAAACAAAATTAAGAGAAATGGTGCAAAAAAATCTTGTGCCTTTTGATACGGGTAATTATGCACATTCTCGTCAGCTTATGGTTTATTCAATTGAAAATGATATACAAAATGTTGAAGGATTGAAACCCTTGGTAAAAATGTTGGCAAGATTAGACAACCCTAAACTTTATAGAGCTTATGATGTATCCAAATTTGCGTTCTTTCTTTATCCATATTATAAGAGAAAGGTTTTGGAACAGGAAAAATCAATTGAAAAACAGTTTGAAAATAATTTAAAAGATATTAATACATATTTGAGTGATTACCAACTTTTAAATAAAGTGTTAGATAGGCGTGGATACTTGATGACTGTTGATAACATAATAAATGGAAATTCAATTTATTTAAAGCTTTTATTAAATGCATTAAATAGTTATGTGGAAATTCGTGATATAAACAATTCGTTAAGAGAGATGACGGAAGATGAAAGAATAGTTCTTGAATTTGCTTACAATTATTCCAAAACTTTAAAACAGTTTAAAGAAGTGATAGATAAAATTTTAGGAATTAGAGTATATCACGAAACAATAAAATATGAAGAATTAAATAAAGATAAACTTTCTAAGATTATAGATTTTGAAAATATATGTAATAGAATTTTATCTTTAAAAAAGGAAGAAAAACAATTATCTGAAAGGATGTGTATAAACAAATTTACAACTGAATATGCAGATTTTTATTACAATAGTTTAGATAATAAAGATTATTTATATCAAATAACAAAACAGCAGGGATTATTGCCAATAAGAAAGACGATGGAACTTTATGGTGAATATCTTTTGAAACTTTTCCCTTGTTGGCTTTTGTCTCCTGAAAGTGTTTCAACCATTTTCCCATTAAAGAATAATATGTTTGATATTATTTTGTTTGACGAAGCAAGTCAGGTCTTTATAGAAAACACGCTTCCAACAATTTATAGGGGAAAATCTATTGTTGTTGCAGGAGATTCTAAACAATTAAGACCAACAGCAACTTTTGTTAAAAGATATTTAGGAAACGATTCTGACGATGATATAGATCTTGCAACACAGGCAGCATTGGAAGTTGAAAGTTTATTGGATTTGGCAACATCAAGATACAATAGTACAAATTTAACCTACCATTATAGAAGTAAAAGTGAAGAATTAATTAATTTTTCAAATTATGCTTTTTATGATGGTAAATTACAAATTGCTCCTAACAACACAAAAAATGTAGGGAATAAACCTATTGAAAGAATTAAAGTCAATGGAAGATGGCTTGGTAGAAAAAATGTTGAAGAAGCAAATGCAGTTGTTCAGTTGTTGAAGAAACTTATAAAAAATAAAAGAAATAAATCTTCAATCGGTATTGTAACATTTAATACAGAACAGGAAAGTGCAATTGAAGATGCAATTGATAAAGAATGTCAAAAGGATTCTGCTTTCCGTGATGCGTATTTAAGAGAACTAAACAGAAAGGAAAATAATGAAGATACTTCAATTTTTATTAAGAATCTGGAAAATGTTCAAGGTGACGAAAGAGATATTATTATATTTAGTATTGGTTATGCAAAAAATGAATATGGTAAAGTTGTAGCTCATTTTGGACCTTTATCCGTCGAAGGTGGGGAAAATAGATTAAATGTTGCCATCACTCGTGCAAAAGAAAAAATTTATGTTATTACAAGTATTGAACCTGAAGAGTTGATGGTTGATGGTACAAAAAATGCTGGACCTAAAATTTTTAAAAGTTATTTAACTTATGTTCGAGCTGTTTCTAACAAAAAACAAAAAGAAGTGGGTTATGTGCTAGATAGTTTTAAACCTTCATTGCCACAAAGCTCAGAGATTATTGTGGAAAATGTTTTAGCTAATGATATAAAAAATGAATTGACCAAATTGGGCTATACTGTTGAAACAAATTTAGGAAACACAGAATATAAAATTCCTGTTGCTGTCTATGATAAAAATTTGGATAGATATTTGATTGGTATTGAATTTGATTATACAGCTTATAATAGTTCTCCTTCAGTTTTAGAGAGAGATGTGTTCCATAATAAGTTTTTGCGTTCTCGTGGATGGAATATAATGCGTGTTTGGAGTAGAGATTGGTGGCTAAATAAGGAAAAAGTTATAAACTCTATTGTAAAAAGTATAAAT
>CALVNP010000044.1 GCA_944349805.1 uncultured Clostridia bacterium | reverse complement strand
TTTTTTTAATAAATAACCTTATAAAATTGCATTTTTGGCAAGCGATAGGAAAGGAAAAATAAAAAAGTAGAAAAGTGTATAATTTCGCTTGACAAAAATGCGGGGGGGGGTAAAATGACTTCGTCATATAATAAAATGTATATTTTTGCAAAAGATAAGTAAAAAAAGGAGAAAAAGAATGAAAAAGAGAGTAAAAATAATAGCAGCAATAAGCTCGTTGTGTTTATGCTTATCCCTTCTTGTAGCAGGAATTTTTGCAGCAACAACAGTAACATTCAGTGTAACAAGTTCCTTAAGCTTTCAAGCAAACGGAGCATTTGTTAAGGTCGTGGGCGAGCTTAAACAAGGTTCATCAGTAGCAGATGCAACAGCACCAAGTGGTACAAGTTCTAGCTATACAGCATACTCATACAATAGAGAGAGTGGCTCAGATGTACCAGATGGGTCAAAACCATTTGCAAATTTTACTAATCCAACATGGACGATAGGAGATATCACATTTACGGAAGAAAAACCCTTACTAATTTATGATTTTACATTTACAAACTATTCTCCTGTGCCTGTATTAGTAACAGTAAGTGGGGTAACTCCAGGGGTTGACGGTTCATTTTATGTGAATGACGGATATTCAAATGGAAGACTATTATCAGCATACACAGAAGGTTCAGAAGCATACAGTACAGATTATACAATAACAGTTGAATTAACAAACTTTATGAATGGTGTAACGGACAAGGAATTCGCATTTAAGGTAGAATTTACAACAGACTTATCATCAATTCAAGATGAGAGTGCTTATTCAAAATTAACGTTTGTCCCAAATTCAGAGACACAAGAAGCAGCTGTTCATCAACGTTATGGGCCCTTTCCACCACAATCGGGAGATATAATTATTCCCTCAGTTGTTAAGATTGGAGATGAGTATTATAATGTGACAAGTATAGGTTCTTCTGCCTTTAGAGAATGCAGTTCAGCTAACATCACAACAATACCAAATTCAGTGACAAGTATAGGTGATGAGGCCTTTTATAATTGTAGTTTAGTTAACATCACAACAATACCAAATTCAGTGACAAGCATAGGTGAGGAAGCCTTTTATAATTGCCGTTCAGTTAACATCACAACAATACCAAATTCAGTGACAAGCATAGGTGCTTCTGCCTTTTATGGTTGCCGTTCGCTAACAGGCATAACAATACCAGATTCAATTACAACTATAGCTGAGAGTGCCTTTTCTGGTTGCAGTGCGCTAACAAGCATAACAATACCAAATTCAGTGACAAGCATAGGTGCTTCTGCCTTTGATGGTTGCAGTAAACTTGCAAGCATAACAATACCAAATTCAGTGACAAGTATAGGTTCTCGTGCCTTTGATGATTGCAGTAATTTACAAATAATAGTAAGTGCAAACAACCCAAATTATTCAAGCCATCAAGGTAGTTTGTATAATAAATCTCAAGATGAAATAATTCGTGGTGCAGGTGGTGCTTCTGTAGAAATTTTAGATGGCGTGACAAGTATAAGTGATTATGCCTTTTCTGGTTGCAGTGCACTAACAAGCATAACAATACCAAATTCAGTTACAAGTATAGGTAATTATGCCTTTTATTATTGCAGTGCACTAACAAGCATAACAATACAAGATGGTGTGACAAGTATAGGAATTCAAGCCTTTTATGGTTGCAGTTCGCTAACAGGTATAACAATACCAGATTCAGTGACAAGTATATATGCTTCTGCCTTTTCATATTGCAGTGCACTAACAAGCATAACAATACCAAGTTTGGTTAAATATATAAGTGATGGTGCCTTTTCTAATTGCACTAACTTAACAAATGTGACAATAGAAAGCAATTATGCTTACAGCAATGCGACAAGTGCAACAGCTTGTGGGGAATTATTACAAAAAGCAACAACTGTAAGGGTACTTACAAGTTGCATTGGAACAAGTACAAATTCTTACTTAAATAATACAAGCAATTTTACTAAAACAACTGATGGACTTTATACGGTTTATACAAAAGTTTCTTAATTTATCATAAATATAAATAATAAAATCGTCAGCTTATTAAACAAATATTAAGCTGGCGATTTTTTATGCTTTGAATGTATTTCTAACATATTTAATATAATTATTTTCTTTTATTTAATATAATCCTCATAAGTGCACATTTTGTCTATGAATGTGTTTTCATCAACAAAATCAAATATTCTATTCGCTACCGTTTCAACTATTTCTTGGTCGTGACTTGCAAATATCATTGAACCTTTAAAGTTTTCCATTCCTTTATTTAATGCCGTTATACTTTCTAGGTCTAAATGGTTTGTTGGTTCGTCTAGCAAAATAAAGTTTCCAGCTTCCAACATCATTTTTGCAAACATACATCTAACTTTTTCTCCACCAGACAACACATTTACAGGTTTTAAAGCTTCTTCTCCTGAAAACAACATCCTTCCAAGCCAGCCACGAATGTATGCTTCTGTTTGGTCCTTACTGTACTGTCTTAACCAATCAACAATGGAAAGTGTGCAATTTTCAAAATATGGGTTATTATTTTGCATTAAATAGGTGTGGGTTATTGTTTTTCCCCAATGTACATTACCACTATCTGGTTGAATGTTACCAACAAGTATTTCAAAAAGCATAGTGGGGGTTAAGCTATTATTACACAATATTGCAACTTTGTCTCCAGCATTTATAGTGAAAGAAATATTGTTAAAATATCCTTTTTTTGTAAGATTTTTAACAATTAAAATTTCTTTTCCAGGTTCTTGCAAAAACTCAAAATTTATATAAGGGTACTTTCTTGATGATGGTTTAAAGTCTTCAATGGTCAGCTTTTCAAGTTCTTTTTTTCTTGATGTTGCTTGTCTTGACTTAGAAGCATTTGCACTAAATCTAGCAATAAAATCTTTAAGTTCTTTTGCTCTTTGTTCAGCTTTTTTGTTTTGCTCCTTGCTTTGCCTTAACATAAGCTGACTTGTTTCATACCAAAAGTCATAATTCCCAAGATACATATTAATTTGACCATAATCAACATCGCATATATGAGTACAAACTTTATTTAAAAAGTGTCTATTGTGGGAAACGATTATAACGGTGTTTTCAAAATCCAACAAGAAATTTTCAAGCCATCTAACTGTTTTGAAGTCCAAGTTGTTTGTTGGTTCATCTAAAACCAAAATATCTGGATTTCCAAATAGTGCTTGAGCAAGCAAAACTTTTACTTTTTGTTTAGGGTCCATATCTTTCATAAGTTTTTCAAAGTCCGATTCATTTATGCCAATTTCTTTTAAAAGTGTTTTTGCTTCTCCGTCAGCTTCCCAACCACCAAGGTCTGCATATTCTGTTTCTAATTCTGCTGCTCTTATGCCGTCAGCTTCGGAAAAATCTGGTTTACTGTATAATGCATTTTTTTCTTCTTCAATTTCGTGTAATCGTTTATGGCCTAAAAGTACAGTTTCCAAAACGGTATTATCATCGTAAGCGTTTTGGTTTTGTACTAAAACGCTCATTCTTTCATTAGGATCTTTTATTACTTCACCCTTGTTAGGTTCAATTTCTCCTGTCAAAATTTTTAAGAATGTAGATTTTCCTGCGCCATTTGCACCAATTATTCCATAACAATTTCCCTTTGTAAATTTTAAATTTACTTCTTTAAATAAAACTCTTCCACCAAATTGTAAGGAAACATTAATAACTTGTAACATTTTTACCTCTCTTGACTAGCATTATATCATATAAAAAATACTTGGGCAAGCTAAAATATTATTTGAATTTTTAATTTATTGAAAAATTATTTTGAAATTTTAAACTGCTTTGTTAAAATATATTAAAAGAGAGGGAACTATGGAATTAATACCTTTTTATTCAATGTTAGGACTTAGCGTTATTACAACTTTTATGTTTTTAATATGGAGAGATAAAAACAAGCCTGCTTTTAATATACTTTTAAAAGCTATTGCAAGTTTTTCTTTTTTGACACTAGGTCTTGTTTGTACATTTGTTAATAACAACTTTAATTATGGTGTTATGTTTATATTAATAGGCTTAGCTTCAAGTGTTTTTGGAGATATGTTTTTGGGGTATAAGGAGTTCAAAAATGAATATGAAGATGGAGCATTATTTGCAGGCTTTGCTTCATTTTGTATAACTCAATGTATGTACTTAGTTGGAATGATATTGTTATACGATTTTACAATTTGGGCATTTTTAATAGGTTCTGTCATTACACTTGTTATAGTATTGTCTGAAAAGTTGATGAAGTTAAATTTTGATAAGTTTAGAATAATAGTTTGCATTTATTCAATATTGTTAATGACTGTTTTAGGGCAGGGAATAATGAATTTTGCACTAAACGGATACACTCTTGCTGGACTATTATTTATGTTAGGATTTATATTTTTTGCAATGTCTGACTTAATTTTGTCATTTATATATTTTAGGAAGGAAAGTAAAGATGTTTTGACAACATTAAACTTGTTGACATATTATGTTGGACAGATATTAATCGCAACTGCAATATTGTTTATTTAATAAAAAAACTCTACATCGTAGAGTTTTTATTTTTCTATAAAATTTAAGATATCATTATAAACATCATTTTTATTAATTTCATTTAATAGTTCGTGTCTAGCATTTTCATAAAGAATAATTGAAACATCTTTATTTGCATTTTTATATTTATTGTAAAGTTTAATAGCGCCTTTTGCATTTTTTCCACTTACAGGGTCAGATGTTCCACTTATTATTAAAATTGGAATATTTATATTGTTTATATTTTTATAATTTTTAAGTGAATTTTTAAACATACTAAGATAAAAATTTGCAGGGAAAGATTGACCACAAAATTTGTCTTTTTTGTACGCTTCCCAATTCTCTTCATCTCTTGAAAGCCAATTTCCGTTTTCAAAATTTTTTCCATAACCATTTAAAGACATTTTTTCTATAAATTTTGCACTACATTTTTTACCCTTAAATAAACAGGTTATTTTTGCAAACAATTTGCCGAATCTAAATAAAATATTTTTTGTGTAAGTTGAACCACACAATATTATTTTTTTTGCCGATATATCTTTATGTGTAATGTAATTCTGGGTTATAAAACTTCCAAAAGAATGACCAAAAACATAGACATCAGTTTTATACTTATCTTTTAAATATTTGGTTATTTCTATTTGGTCTTGTACAATTTCTTGAAAAATATCGCCATCGCTGTAACCTGGAATGGTTTCTATGCTGTTTCCGTGACCCCTTAAATCTGATGCAAAAACTGTATATACATTTCTTTGTAAAAATTCCATAAAAGGAATATATCTTTTTGCGTGTTCTTGCATTCCGTGAATTATTTGTACAACCCCTTTAGGATTTTCAGATTCCGTTAAATAATAATAAATCTTTTTGTTATTAAAATTTAAAAAACCTTCTTCCATAGATTCTCCTTAAAAAATATGTTTTATTGCATTTTTCCAACCATTGTATAATTGTTGCATTTTTTTAATATCTTCTTTTGGATAAAATTCTTTTGCAGGTTTAATTAGTTTTGAAATTTCATCAATATCTTTAAAAGCACCTGTCGACAAGCCTGTAAGATAAATAGCACCTAAAACAGTTGCTTCAACACTTTTTTGTTTTGTAACTTTAATTCTGGATAAATCAGACATAAATTGCAAAAGAAAGTCATTGTTAGCGACCCCACCATCACATCTTAGTTCGCTAATTTCTCCCATATTTTCAAGTATGTCCATAGAACTGTATGCCATACTTTCTAAGCAAGCTCTTATGATATGATATTTGTTAGTAGCTCTTGTGAGTCCTGTAATTGAACCACGCACATCACTATTCCAATAAGGAGAGCCCAAACCTGTAAAAGCAGGAATGAAATATACACCCAAATTTTCTTTAACATAACTTTCTATATCGTTAGTTTCTTTCGGACTAGATATAATTCCCAAATTTTCAATTAGCCAAGTTATAGTGCTTCCAGCATTAAAAACAGAGCCTTCAAGTGCGTATGTTGTTTTGTTATCAATTTGCCAAGCAATATCTGTTAACAATTTTTTGTTTGAAATAAGTTTGTTCCCAGAGTTGTATAACATAAAACAACCCGTTCCAAATGTGTTTTTTGCCATACCAGATTGAAAACAGCCTTGACCAAATAAAGCAGATTGTTGGTCTCCAATCATTGAACCAATAGGAATTTTACCAATTTTTGTTTCAGCAAATCCAACAACTTCACAGTTTGAAACAATTTTGGGTAAAGTTTCCATTTTAATGTTAAAAAACTTTAATAAATCTTTATCCCATTTTAAAGTGTTGATGTTAAACAACATTGTTCTGCTTGCGTTTGTTATATCTGTTGCAAAAACTTTACCTTTTGTCAACCTGTAAAGTAAAAAGCTGTCCATTGTTCCAAAGCATAAATTGTTTGCTTCTTCCAATTCTTTAACTTTTTTATAATTTTCCAGCATCCATTTCATTTTAGAAGCTGAAAAATATGCGTC
Organism: uncultured Clostridia bacterium; assembly: GCA_944349805.1. GTDB lineage: Bacteria > Bacillota > Clostridia > Christensenellales > UBA1242 > Caccopulliclostridium. The sequence continues at coordinate 10,766 of CALVNP010000044.1, read as the reverse complement.
AACAATCAAACCTGTTTTTTTCTTTATTAAATGTTTTATTTTTGATGGCAAATTTTCACAAAACTGAGCTGTTCTTCTACATTGCCACACAATACTTTTACAAGCTGGTTTGCCTGTCTTTTTATTCCAAGCAACCACACTTTCTCTTTGGTTTGTTATTCCAATTCCAAAAACTTCATCAGCAGACAACCCATCTGTAACTTTATCAAGACAAATGACTATCGCATTATAGATTTCTTCTGCGTCGTGTTCAACCCAACCTTCATTAGGGTAATATTGTTTAAAATTTAAGCTTTCTTGTTTTACAATTGATTTTTTTTGAACATCATAAAGAACAACCCTTGCATTTGTTGTTCCTTCATCAATTCCAATAATATATTTCTTTTTCATAAATTTATTATACAAAAAAAATATTAATTATCAAATAAATATACTATATTTTAAATTAATTTTTTTATAAGTTTGACAAAAAATAATTAAAATGTTATTTATTTAATAGGTGTTAAATGAATATAAAACAAAAAAATAATAATTTTTTAAAAATATATTTTTTGATAAGTTTAATCATTGTATGTCTAGCAATGTGTATTTGTTTTATTTTTTCAAGCAAAATGTCTTGGCAAGATTATTTAAGTATAAATGCTATTGAAAATTTATCATATGAAAGTGGAAGTGGAACAGTAGATGACCCGTATATAATTGCTACTCCAACACAGCTGGCAACAATAGCTTCTGTTTGTAATAACGGAAATAATCTTGAAAAAGTATATTTTAAATTAAATAACAATATTAATTTATCTGGTTATACTTGGATTCCTATTGGGGGAACAGATAGATACACTGCAAATCCTTTTAGTGGAAATTTCGATGGTTGTGGTTATACAATTTTTAATATAAATGTAAATGTTTCCAACAGATCTGCTGGATTGTTTGGATATATAAGCAATTCTAACATTTCAAATTTAGTTTTAGCAAGTGGGCAAATTACTGGGGATATAAACGCAGGTGGGATTGCTGGTAGGGCAAGTGGTTGTACCATAGAAAATTGTGTAAATTTATCAGTAAATATTCATTCAAAACAATATTCTGGGGGTATTATTGGAATGGGTGGTTCAACAAATTTTGTTAATTGTAAAAACAATGCAACAATAGTGACGAATAGTGAAAACTTTTCATCAAGTGGTATGGCTGGTGGAATTTGTGGGCATTCAGTATCATCTAACTTTAACCTTTGTTATAATAGTGGTGATGTTACATCTCAAAGTACGACAGCAAACTATGTTGGGGGAATTGCAGGGTACTATGGTAATGTTACTAAATCATATAACACAGGAAATATCGTTTCAGGTAATGTAAACTCCAATTCATCAAGTGTAAATTATGCAGGTGGAATTGTTGGCTATATGGGAACTGTTTCTAGTTCTGGAAATTCTGGAATCGTAAGAGCTTATGCTTCAACCAAGACCACTCAGACAACAATTAACGATTCTATAATCAAAGCTTTTGAAGTATACAATACTAATTATTATGTAAAAACAGAAAAAAATTGGAAGGTATCAAATGCAAACATTGTAACAACAGAAACAACAAATGCTTATGCAGGTGGAATTTGCGGCTCTGTAGTGAATAGTGTTTCAGATTGCTACAACATAGGTTCAGTAAGTGGTGGTAAAAAAAGTGTTAGTGGAATACTTACATTTGTTTATATGAATAGTATGAACAAAATAGGTGTTAACGATAATTGGTTTAGTACTTTTGAAGCTACAAAAGTTGAATTTTCTTATACTGAAAGATATTATTACTCTCCAATTTGTACAAATTCTGGAATAATCGAGAATTGTTACGGTAGCTTGAATTATGATAGAAATGTTAACGGGTCTTTTACAAATTATTATGATGAAAAAATTCAATATAATCAATATCCATATTATTCATTTAGAAATAATTCATCGTGGGGAGATTTAAAAACTTTTAATATGTATAATCAGAGTAAATCTTATCTTGGTACGGGATATTTTGGACTTTATCATGACGCTTTAGAAACAATAATTAATACGCAAAATGGACTTAATATAAGTGTGAAATGTAGAATTGGTAATACAAGTAATTATACAACTATAAATTTGTACAGTGTTAATTTTAATAATGAAATAACATTTACAAGCAAAACAGATTCTGAAATTAAAAACTTAGTTGGTAATGGATTAAATTCAAATGTGTGGTATGTAGATAAAAACATAAATAATGGTTATCCATTCTTAAAAGAAATGGTATGGTAAAAAAGCTAAACAAAATGTTTAGCTTTAATTTTTATTATTTTGTTTGATAAAATTTATGATTGTGATAATTATTCCTGTAATTGGAAATATAATCCAAGATGGGTGCCATATTTTAAAAAATACACCAAACAAAATATAAACTATGGTTGCTGTTAAAAGTATAATTCCAGATATGGAGTCAAAGATATTTGATTTATGTTCAGAGTTTTTATAGCCTAATTCTTTTTCTAGAGCATCATACATTATTTCGCCATAAATAAAGAAACAAACTGCCACAGCAATAATAGAAAAGAATATTGGTAGATAAAGTCCGTAAGATGTAAATTCGTGCAAACATATTATGATGATTGGAGAGGCAATTGTAAAAAATATACCAACAGATATGTAGTGTATGTATTTTTTTCCATATGTAAATTTTCTTTTTATAATATCTTTTGTAATACTCATATCAAATAAAATACAGAATGATAGGGCAAAACTGCCTAAAATGATAGAAACATAAATTTGGTAGGGGACATCAAATGCCATACAGCTAAACAAAATGATTATGTCTGCAAATATAAGCGATAATTCAATTATAATTTGAAGTGCTATGTTTCTTGTTATTGTTGATGGTTTAACTACTTTTTTTTCTTCAAAATTCTCTTTTTTGGTGATGTTTACATTCAAGCTTAACTCATTTATTTTACCCTTTAATAGTTCATCAATTGAAATATTAAATAAGTTTGATAGGGCAATAAGCTGAGCAGTTTCAGGATATGTTTCCCCATTTTCCCACTTACTTATTGTTTTATTGCTGACTCCAATTTGTGTTGCAAGTTCAGCTTGCGTTAAATTTTTACTTTTACGAAGTTCGTAAAGAAGTTTTGCAAATTCATTCATATTAACCCTCGGACAGATTGTAACACAATTTGTCATTTAATACAATATTATTAATAAATTTTCAAAAAAATTCTCGTTTGGGGAGAATTTGTAGAACTTTATATGGAACTTTATGTAAAATTGCGTATTTTTTTTAAAATTACTTTAAGTTTTTGTTACAATTTGTTACAATCTTAACATAAATAAAGAATATGAAAAGATTTTTCAAAAAACTGTTTAACAAAAGAATAATGATTTCACTTGTAATATTGATTGTATTGTCATCAGTTACAGGTTATTTTGCTGCTCAGTTTTACATAGATAGATTTATGATTGAAGTTCAAGCTGTTACAGAATCCGAAGAACGAGTTCGTGATAATGCAAACACTGTAATTGCTAGGAATAAAGGGAAAAGTCCAGATGAAGTTAGTCCTACCGATAATTTCATTATTGCTGAATATAATGTAAATCAAAAAACAAGCGTGAAAAAAACAACCACAGGAACTGTTACTGCTGCTGGTATAAAACAGGGACTTTATGCTGAAAAAATTTTTCAAGATGGTCAATATTATTCAATGAAAATTTCAAGTGGATTAGTTAGTCTTGCAACAAGGTTTTATTATTCTATTGGAGACGAAACAATTTCTTCTTATATTGGTACGGAAATTCAAACTGAATCAGCTAAATTTCCGTCTGAACCAAATGAGTTATACACTCTTGAAGAATATAAAGCAATGTATGGTAGTCCAATTTCATATTTTGTAAATTATATTGTTAGCAGTAACACTGTAAAGGAAGAAGAATTTTTAGGTAAAACAGAAAATGACACTTATAAGTTTAAAGTAAAGTTGGACACTGCTTTTTCTGTAATGAATTATTCTTTTGAAATTAAAACTACTTCAGGTTCAAGCAAGTTGCCTAGATTTAACAGTATTGAATTGACATTTGAGATAGATGAAAATTTCAATTTTTATGAAATAAACATTGTTGAAAATTATGATGTGTCAATACAGCAATTAGGGTCTATGTATGTTGGAACAACAGGAGCTTTAACAGAAAAATTTGAATATGATGGAAGTTTTGAAATTCCAAGGAGCTAATTTTGAAAGATTTAGAAAATAGAATTGAAAAAATGGAAGAGGAAAAAGAAAAGAAGAAAAAATTTTCTTTTAAAAAACTTTTTGCATATGTTGGTATATATGTAATTCTTTCATTCTGCTTTGCTTTTGTAATTGTTTTAGGTACTGACACAACATCTTCATTAAGTACTCCAACACTTGGTGGAGAAGAAGATGTACCACCATCAGCTTTTGCAAACATCATAAATAATTTAATGACTATGGAAGACTTTTCAACTAATATAAATTTAGATGTAGAAACTCCGGAAAATCAAGCTTTTAACATAAGTGGTAAAGTTGATGTTATTTTGTATGAAGGTTACACAGGGGCAGAGGTAAATGCAAACATTAAGCTTGTTTTTGACGATATAAATTTAGATTTTAATTTAATGTATAAAAATGAAGATGTTTTTGTGTCTGTAAACGAATATAACTATACATTTAAAACTACTACATTTATTTCTGGGCTTATGACTGCATTACAAAGTTTTGGTGTTAATGTTGGAAATTTAGACGATTTGTTGGAAAATTTTGATATGTCTATTTTAAACGACATTGAAAGTTTATTAAGTGAAGAACAATTTGATGATTATAATTTGTTGACGCTTTCAGCTTTTGATGATTTGCAGATAAAAATACAAACAAGTAAAAATTATGAAGTTAATAAAATTTATTTTAATAATTTCAAATTAGAAGGATACAATTTGGGGATATCTCTCGATTTATTTGATGTAAATGATGGTAAGGTTATTGAAGTTCCTGAAAAGGAATATGTTGATATAACAGAAACTACTTCTTTGTTGAATATTCTATCTAATACGATAAATGAAGATGTCATAAATGCTGAAATAAGTATAAGTGGGGAAAAGAATTTTAATGCAAGCATTATTTTAGATAAAACTGAAGATATTAAGTTGCAATTTTTATCTAACATTTATAACAAAAATTTGATGTTCGTATATGAAAGTGGTACCGTATATGCTTCATTTGACAATGTAAAATTAAAAGTAAGTGTGGACGATATTGATGAATACATTACGGCAATTCAAAAATTTATAAATATAGATTTTTCAAATTTTTTAAATACTATAAACATTAATGATATTTCAAGCATTTTACAGACAATTTTAAATGTAAAACAAATTATAAAAAATGAAAATTCTATTTTTGTGTATGTGAATGATATAGTAATACAGTTTGCCATTAAAGATGATAAATTAAGCGCAATAAATTTTGAAATAGAAAATTATTCAGTTGATATTTCATTAAATAATGAAGGAAAACTTGAAGAAATAAACTATGATAATTATGTAAATGCTAAAGACCTATTATCATTTGTTGAACCTATAGTGAACACTATTCAGGCAACAAATTATCAAGGTAAAATTTATGTTGAATACTTAGATGAAAAATTTGAAATTAATTACAAAATGAATTATGCCAACGGCCTTGTCTTTGAAATGGAAACAAATTATTTGGGGATTGACATAATAATTCAATTTGTAAATGATAAACTATATTTAACAGTTAATGAAATCAATATAGTTGCAAGTTTAGATGAATTGCAAGAAATTTGTAGCTTTGTTTTAAATAAACTAAATTTAGGGACATCGAACATTTCCATTGATGAAGTAATATGTAATGATAAATTGATACAAGATTTTTCAACAATAATTAATGGAATAGTGTTAAAGACATTTGATTTTAATATAGAACTATTACATAATGAAAATTACATAACAGATTTAAAAATAAGTTATGAAAATTTCAAGGCAAACATAACATTGGAAAATGTAAATAATGATGATTTGATTGTTACACCTGTTGGAGAGTTTGTTGAATTTGCAAACATAAAAGAATTAGGAAATAATATTTACGAATTTATTAAAAGCAATCATTACAGCTTTGATGTGGAATTAAAATATGAAGATGTTGCTGTGAATGGTTATTTTGAATATATTTCTGGTAATTTAAAAGCATTTTTTAATGTAAGTTTTAAAGATATTTTAGGAACGATAGCAGTTGAAAATAATATTATATATTTAAATATTAAAGGGCTTAAAATATCCTGTAATTTAGAGCAAATTGACAAATTGACAGAATTTTTGGAAAATGAATTTAATATTAATTTAAATGAATTTGAAAATGAATTTAATTCAATAAAAGAAAAAATAAATAAAGAAAATATTCAAGAAATTATTGATAAATTATTCTTAAATTATGATAAAAATCAAATAAATATCAATTATAAAGATTTTAATTTAATTATTAATTTGGCAAATAACAATATTATTTCATTAAATTTATCTTTTACAAACGGCAATGTGAATATAGAGTTAATAAAGGAAAAAGAAATAATTGTTGAACAAGGATATTATATTAATCTTATTGAAGTATTACCTTTGATTTCTGCAACAAAAAGAGTTTTTGAGCAGGGTTCAATAAGTGGGGATTTAGTATTAAATTTTGAGTTGTTTGGTGAAAAAAATACATTAAATGTAAATTATGGTATCAATTTTGAAAGTGGAATTAAAGCATATTTAAGTACATCATTTAAAGGATTAAACATAAACATTTATTATATTGATGAAGTTTTCTACATAGATATTGTTGGACTAAAAATTTATCTGGCTTTTGAAAATTTTGATGATTTAATTGATTTTGTAAATAAAACATTCAAGACAAATATTACCCTAGATATACCAGAATTTGATATAGGTTCCTTAAATCTTGATATGGTAGAAAGCATTGAAAATCAAATAGGTCTTTCTACAATAAGCTTTAAAAACGACATTATTTTAAGTGTATATTATACTGATGTTGTCAATGAGGTTGTTTTAAATTATAACGAGATTTCAGCTGTTTTAAATTGTACAGATTTTAGTGATGTTATATTTAGTGAAATTGACTTTAATCAATATCAACAATATTCACATTTAACAAATTATATTGATTGTGTGATGAACGTAATTAAGGAAAATCAGTTTAACATAAATATTGTTGCAAACATTTACAAAAACGGTCAAGTTCAAGAGTTAAATATAAATTTAATAATGGATTTTAACGGACCAACTAAAATGTTTGTTAGTGTAAATTTTGCAGATGAAATCATACAAGCATATCTAGAAAACGATGTATTATACATCAAATATAAGGAGTTAAAAGTTAGCTGTTCAATTTCTTCCCTAAAGGAAATTTTAAGTTTGTTGTTGCAAATTTTAGGAGTTGACCCTTCATCAATTCCTTTCCTGGATTACATAGGGCAAGATGTAAATTTTGATAATATTCAAAATGTAATTCCAGCATTGGATTTTGGTAACCCTTTAAATATGCTTGAATACATAAATTCTATGGATTTAACAGAAAATGTGTTTAGTATTAACTTGAACGGTTATAAAATTTCTAGTGTTGCAAAAGAAATGAATGTTAAACTTTTTGTTACAAATAATGTTTTAAATAAAATTGAATTAAACAATATATACATTTCAAATGAAGAATATTTTAATTGTGTAATTGAAAAAATTACATATGCAAACCTTCCTACATTAGATGATAAAGAACTTTACATAGATATATCCAACAGTAGTGATTTGTTAAAATCTGTAATAAACACAACAAGTTTAAATGATTTTGATATTTCAGGAAATATAAGTATTATTGCAAATGTTATTGGAATTGACATTGATATGGATGTTAAATTGATTGCCAATGTTAAGTTAATCAATGATAGTCCTGTTGTGTATGTAAAATTAGACATACCTGTTATTGGTTCAAATGTCCCTGGTTTTACTGACATTAATGTTAATAACGATGTCCCTTATAAAAGAGGTGATACTTCTGTAGAGTCTAGATACCTTGAAATTTATTATTATAATGATTTCATATATTTTTATAGAAAAGATGTTGTAAGGCAAACAATATTTGCTTCTAGAACTTATGAGAAAAAAATGAAGATACATATAGATGAGTTTGTTTCAGATGCTATGTATTATCTTTTGCAATATGGTTTTGGATTTAGTAATCAAATAATGCAGGAAATAAATAAAGCAATTGAAAAATCACAAAATAGAGATACACCTATTGATTACAGCAAAATCTTATTAGATTATAAAAATATGGGTGAATATCAATCTATTGTAATCAACTTAGCTGAAATAGCAAATAATACGATGTTAGATAGTGCAACATTAGACTTTTACACAGGACTTCTTGGAGATAAAAACTTCTTTAAAAAATTGTGTTTTGATATCAATATGCCTATTGCAGATGCGTTTAAATTAAATTTAATAACCAATGATTTAACTTTAAACAATATAGGTGATGAGATTGATGTTAGTTATGCATTGAATTTTATAAACAATTATCAATACGCAGAAAATCAAATGTATGAAGCTAGTAATGGAAGTTGGGGACTTGCAAGTGAAAAAACTTATACAATTTCTTTTGTAACAGAATATCAAACTGCACCTCAAAATGTTGTGAATGCTGTTAATTCAGAAATTACTTTACCAATTTTGGAAAATTTTATAACAGACGATGGAATAACTAAAACAACATATACTTTTGAAGGTTGGTATTATAGTCAGGATTATTCACAAAAGTTTGAACTTAAAATTATGCCAAGAAACGACATTATGTTATACGCAAAATGGACTTTAAATACAGAATATTATAGAACAATAACTTTTGTTGGTGGGGCAGATGGTGATTTTTCAATTGTTAAGCTTGAATGGGAATATTTTGAAATGCCCAACTATACAACCAAATATGAAAATGATGGTGATGTTACAACAACTTATCAGTTTGTGTGTTGGAAAACAAGTGATGGAGAAATTTTCAATTCAAATACAATTCCAACTTATGATGTTGTAGTTTATGCTGAGTGGGAAGTTGTTGATGTAAAAATTACGAAACAATTTTCTTTATATGATGGGGAAGAACTCATTTATTCAAGTAGAATTGTAAGTGGTGAGATTATTGAACTTCCTAAACAGGAAAAAATTAATGACACAACGAAATTTTATCTTGACAATTTGTATATGTACGAGTATGAAATTGATATAATGCCAGATGAAAATTTAACTTTATTTGTTAGGAATAAATATTCATTAAAGATAATTTCTAATTATGGAAATATCATAAATGAAGAATTAATGTTGTATCAAGGTGAAAGTTATACACTAGTAAATCAAGAGTCATATACATATGATGATGGAAATGTGAGAAGTGATTATGTATTTAATAACTACATTTCTTCAAACGAAATTACATACATTATGCCAAATTGCAACTTAGAAATTGTCGCAGATTGGAACATTGTTACAAGACAGTACTTCAATGTGTATTTTAGAACAGATTGGTATATACCTGTTGGTTGGATAAGTGAAGGTATTGAAGTTACTGCACCTAACCAAATAAGTCCTGTTAAAGTTTTACAAGGTGAAAATTTAGACTTAACACAATATGTTTCTACTACTAAAAGAAAATATACAAGAGTAAGCAAAACACATACCTGGAAAACTGAAAGTTGGGGATTGGAACCATTTGATGATATTAGTACCAAAAAGGGTATTACAATGTTAACCAACATACAAAATGATGTAACGCTTTATGCTTGTTGGTATAAGCAATAAAATTTTTTATCATTTAACCAAATAACAAAAACATTCATAGTCTGATATTGAGGTCAGACTATGAATGTTTATTTATATGTGCTTATAGGGACATCAATTACATTTTTAGCAACAGTGTTGGGTTCTAGTGTTGTATTTTTTGTTAAAGGTATCAAACCAACCTTTTTAAAGCTTTGTTTAGGTTTTTCTTCTGGAATAATGATTGCTGCTTCAATATGGTCGCTTATTATTCCAGCTTGTGAAATGTCAGAGGAAAATGGAATATCACCAATTTTACCAATACTAATTGGTTTTGTTTTGGGTTGTGTTTTCATATTTTTGGTTGAAAAAATAATTGATTATTATGAAAAAAAGAAAAAAATTTCATTTAAGCGTTCTGGGGTTTTGTTTGTTGCTGTTACTCTTCACAATATTCCAGAAGGTATGGCAGTGGGGTTGGCACTAGCTCTTGCTTGCTTGCAAAATTCTAGTATAACGGTAGCATTTACTTTAGCTATTGGTATGGCAGTACAAAACATTCCTGAAGGTGCTGCAATATCATTACCTTTAAGACAATCTGGTATGGGAAGATTTAAGTCGTTTTTGTTTGGTGCTGTCTCAGGTGTTGTAGAACCTATTGGTGCAATGCTTACTGTTGTTATGATTGGTTATATTTTGGGTTTGTTGCCATATCTTTTAGCTTTTTCTGCTGGGGCAATGGTCTATGTAACCATTAAGGAACTTATACCAGATAGTCAAGCTGACGGTAGTGTAATGCTTGGAAGTGTTGCTTTTATTGTTGGATTTTTACTTATGATGACACTTGATATCTGTTTGGGATAAAAAATTAAAAAATCGCGTTAAGCGATTTTTTTATATAACCTTATTAGAAAATT
>CALVNP010000043.1 GCA_944349805.1 uncultured Clostridia bacterium | reverse complement strand
ATTGATATCTTGCTCCATCTAAACATTCACCTGTAAAAGCTCTTGCCAAATTTGTTTTTGTTTTAGATTTATTAAAATCCATACTTACCTCCAATTTAACTATAACCAAAAATTATAAAAATAAACTTAAATTTCAATTTTACTATAATTTATTTGATTTTTTTTATATTTTTATTTATCATATACTAAAAGAGGTTTTATGGGAAGTTTTATTGCAAAGCATAATAGTGATAGAAAACACTATGCAACATTATCAAAAAAAGCTTTTAAAAAGCTTTTGTTCGTATGCTCTTCTCTGAGAGCATATAATATAAAATTAAATTCAAGAACAATAAGTACAATTTCGTATTACGACACCCCAGAAAATTTACTTAAAAGAACAGGAATATTGTTTTATAAAACATTTGAAAATGGTAAATATTATTTTAAAATAGAAAGGTTGTCTTTTGTTCCTAAATCATTTAGACAAACCGATGAACAAATATTTGTGCACGAAATTGCACAAAGAGATACCCCAGAAGAACATTCTTTATATCTTATAGATGCAATAACATCTATGTTTTCAACACAATTCAGAATAGACTTGGAAAATGTAATAAAAATGGCAAGACCCAAATTGGTAATACAAATAAAGGCCGATGTTTATAAAGTTTTTGGTGGAACAGGGTTTAAATGCAATATTGCACTTGAAAATGTACTTTATAGGAACTTTGAAACTAAAAGAAAAGTAAAAGGTAAAGAAGTAACTTTTACAATGGACAGTCCACCAACCTTTCAAAAACACTATGAAGAGTTCTTAGGCTTAGTAAATAAAAAGTGTAAAGAAATTTCTGAAATGAGCGAATCAAGATATGAACACGCAGTCAATGTGACAAAAAGCATTAGCTCAGAAGATAAGAAGAACTTTAAAAAGATTAAAAAACAAAAAGAAACGAAAAGAAATCCTGAAGATATTATTGAAGGTTAATTATACTATCTTCTACAACAACAACATAACTAATTGTATTTATTCCAACATTTGAAATTATAGTGTGATACTCATCTATCACACTTTTATTTTCTGACTTTTGATATGCTTCTTTTCTTGCTTGTTCAATTAAAGTTTCCTTTACTTCTTCAAAGGGAACATTTTCTTTTTTAGAGATCGTTTCAATGTACACAACTTTTTCAAGCTTAATTGGAATGAGAAAGGAAGATAAATAAGAGTAACTGACTTTAGTTTCATATTGATTTAAATTTATTTCTCTTTTATCTATGTATATTGGTAAATCTAAAAAATATAGATTATTCTTTTCAACCGTAACTCCCGTTTCGTATGTTTTAATACACTCATCATAGTGCGTAACTCTACTTTCAAACCAAATTTCAGCAACAATTTCAGCTTCTGCTTTAACCGACTTTTTATTTCCAGAGCTATCAATGATGTATGGATAAACTAATATATCATTTTCTTTAACCAAATCCCCAACACTTACATTAAGTGTTCCTTGAATTAATTTTACAGACTTTATTCTTCCAGCAGAAACAGCTTTTAATGGTTCAAAAGAACCGACATTTTGATATTCGTCATTTATGACTTTTTCTTGAAGATTTACAATCAAACTTGTCCCTTTTGTCATTACACTGACCAAACTTATAGAAGGAATTTTCTCTATAATACTTTTTTCTAATTCAAATGTGTTAATACTATTTTTAAGTGTAAAAGGATTGACACCAAGTTCATTTAAGCAAGAAATGACTTCTTGTTTTGTAATTTTTTCATTTCCATACACTTCAATTTTAAACACAAACATTTGAGATAATAAAATAAAAACAATTGATATTATTCCAGCAGAAACAAGACCAAATCTAAAAAAAATACTTCTTAAAAAAAACAAAATTCCAAAATCTTTTTGAGCAATTATTTTTATATTTAATTTATTTAAATTATTTTTTATAATTTTATCATTTTTTTTATTTGAATAAAATTCTACAATATTATCATCAATTTTTTTAATTTTTTTTAATTTAATTTTGTTTTTTATTAAATTATTAAGTAATTTTTCAAAATTATAACCCTGAATTTTATATTTAATATTATGTTTTAATTCAAAATTTATTTTCATTAAAATACCTCAGTTTTTTTTATTTTACCTTCAATGCAAAGTGTACTTTCTGAAAGTATTTTTAAACAAAGTGATTTACCTTCAACCACCACGACCCCGTTTTTAACCCTAAATGATATAAGTTCTTTTGAAAGTGTCATAATCCCCCTATGCCCTTCAACATATAATGCTTTCCCTGTAATGTTTACCAAATTATATTCAGTCACATAAGGCAAATTAAATTCTTTTTTTAATTCTGAAAATAAATTAAACATAACCAACTCCTAAAATTCAATTCTTTGACCAATAAATAATTTAGTTGTTTTGGCTTTCTGTAAAACCTCGGACTCAGTTAAGTTAAATTGTTTAGCTATACTTTTTATTGTATCAGCAGGTTTTACAACATAAACATTTGAAGAACTTTGTGGAAAAAAAATAACATCACCTTCTTCGGCATCATCAACCATATTATATACTTTTAAAGAAGATAAATTAACTCCAAACTTTTTGGCAACATCATTTAAATTCTCGTTGTATTTTAATATATAATATGGCAATTTTTTTATTTGTATCATAATGTCTCCTTTTATATATATATTTAAAAAATATTAAAAAATTCCATTTTGAATATTCATAAATTTATTGCTTGTCTAATACTATATTTTGATGAAATCTTTATTTAAAGCTGTGGCATTAATAACAATATTTTCCGTTCTTACAAGAGCTCTTGGGTTCTTTTTTAGAATTTTCCTTTCCCGAGTTTTAGGTGCAGAAGCACTAGGACTATATCAAGTTTCAATGTCAGTTTTTGGAGTTCTTCTTACAATAGTTTCAAGTGGGCTTCCACTTGTAATTTCCAAACTTTCAGCTGGATTAAATGTCAAACAAAACAAAAAAGAAGAAGCTTCAATGATTACAACAGCACTCATTATTGGACTTATTGCAAGCATAATCTTATGTGTTATAGTTCTTGTATTCAATAAGGTATTTAATCTTCTTTTCACGGACGATAGATGTCTTATAATCCTTTTTGTTATGCTTCCAGCTGTTTTATTTTCCTCAATTTATTCAACATTTCGTGGTGCTCTTTGGGGACATTCAAATTTTTTGGGGGTTTGTTTGTCAGAACTCTTTGAGCAAATAATAAGAATAATTCTTTGCATTTTATTTATTGCAGGAACTACTTCTGTAATGTCTTCAGCTATATCTGCTGCATCTTCACTTACTGTTGCCTGCGCAATATCATCAATATTTGTCACCATTCTATATTTTGTTTTTGGTGGAAGATTAGCAAAACCTAAAAATTACACTAAAAAACTTTTAAAAAGTTCAGTACCAATTACAGGAGTTAGAATAGCATCAAGTTTAATACAACCTATTATTGCTATTATTGTCCCACTAAGACTTGTATCAGCTGGTTACACAAATGCTCAAGCATTGTCTATTTATGGTATTGCAATGGGTATGACACTTCCATTTATCTTTATTCCCAACGCAATAACAGGTTCGCTATCTATGGCATTAGTTCCTGACCTTTCCTCAGCAATTGCAAATGAAGAAAATGATTATATAAAAAACAGAATCACATCATCCATAATTTTCACTATGTTTATATCTCTATTTTTTATTCCACTATATATCGGAGCTGGAGAATTTATAGGACTGTTTTTCTACAACAATGCAACAAGTGGAAATTTGCTATCAAGCGCAGCTTGGATAATGCTACCACTAGGGCTTACCAACATAACATCATCTATTTTAAATGCTCTTGGTCTTGAAATGAAATCATTAAAAAATTACATTTTAGGAACTATATTTATGCTTTTTTCAATTTGGTTTTTACCAAAATATATAGGCATAAGAGCTATTATTGTAGGTATGGGTGTTTGTATGACTCTTGCAAGCATTTTAAACATAAAAATGATTTCAAAAGCAACCAACTGTAAATTAAATATTTTAAAACCTATGCTTAAAGCAATTTTATGTTGCATCCCTGTTTCTGCATTAGTTAGTTTTACAAGTAGTTTACTTGCAAATTTCTTACCACTATTTTTTAACTTAGCAATTTCTTGTTCTCTTGGAGCTATTTTCTTTATATTAATTTGTGCAGTTTTTGGACTCATAAATATATCTGCATTTTTGTTTGAGATAAAACAAAAACTCAAATTTAAAAAGGAGAATAAAAAGAAAAAAGTTAAACAAACTTAAATTATGATAACAATCATAATTAGAGCACTTTTAATATATATTTTAGTACTTTTTGTTTTTAGGTTAATGGGTAAACGACAAATTGGTCAAATGCAACCATTTGAGCTTGTTTTAACCTTAATTATCGCCGACCTTGCAACTATTCCAATGGCAGAGCTATCCGTTCCTGTCTTACACGGAATCGTACCCCTTCTCACACTTGTTGTCGCACATTACTTTTTAACATTAATTTCTAGAAAAAGTGTAAAATTTAGAAATTTTATAAGTGGAAAGCCTGTAATAGTTATAAATCCAAACGGAATAGATGCAAAAGCATTAAAGGAACTTAATATAACCATTGATGATTTGTTTGAAGCTATAAGGGGTTCAGGTTACTTTAATTTAGAAGAAGTCCAATATGCAATAATGGAAACAAATGGCAAAGTAAACATTCTTCCAAAGGCAGATTTTTCCCCTGCAACCAACCAAAGTTTAAAATTACAAGTAGATGAAACCACAATTCCCATAACCTTAATAAGTGAAGGTAAAATTTTAAAAAATAATTTAAAACTTGCAAATTTAGATGAAAAATTTTTAGATGATATATTAAACAAAATGAAAATATCTAAAATTTCAAAAGTTTTGGTTTTAACAGTAAATAAAAATGGAACAATTTATTTGCAAGAAAAAAATAAATCTTTTGTAACATTTGAAAGCTCTAAGGTGAAAATATGAGTAAAAGATTTTTATCAATAATAGTAATATTATTAATACTAATTATAACTTGTGTTTGGGAACAAATAACAATTGATAAATACTTGTACAATATATACAATCAAGCATTAGCGATCCAAAATTATGTAAAAGAAAACGCAGATATAAGTAAAAAAGAATTTGAAAATATGATAGACACTTTAGATAATAGTTGGAAAAAGGAAGAAAACATTTTATGTTTTTTAGCGAATCATAAGGACATAGCAGATATGGGAACAGAGATTACACGGTTAAAGACATATCAAGAGAACAAGCAATATGAAGAATTACGCACATCAATATCAGTGATAGTACACTTATCGCAAGCATATCATCATATAATGGGCATAAGCATACAAAATTTAATATAAAAAAGGTTAAAGAACTTTCTTTAACCTTTTTAGTTATATATATATTTTATCCCAAGCTTCTTTTTGGTGGAAATAACCACTTGTTCCAGCTGGAATCTCATAAATTCTATTTGACCAATCCGTCGGCATTTCTGGACTATTTGTTTGTACCCAAGTGCCCGATGGAAGAGAATAAGTACTTTGTAATTCTGTTCCCTGCATTTGAATGTATTTTAAACTACTGCAACTCTTAAAAGCCTCCTTACCTATTTTAGTTACTGAATTAGGAATTGTTATACTTTGTAAAGATGTGCACCTAAAAAATGTATAATCTCCAATATTAACAACAGAATCTGGTATACTTATATTTTGTAATGAGCTACAACCATAAAATGTAGCTCCAAATATACTTGTTACTGATTCTGGTATAAATACATTTATTAACGAATTACAATTTCTAAACACAGAGTCACCTAATGTTGTTAGTGAATTTGATATTATTACTTTCTTCAATGAACTACACCCATAAAAAGCATAACCACTTATACGTATAACTGAATTAGGGATTGTTACATCTTTTAAAGAAATACAATTGTAGAAAGCTCGATAACCTATACTTTTTAACCCTTCTGGCATAACAACACTTTCTAATAAATTAAAATCAGAGAAGACTTGATAGCAAATTATATTACAATTTTTGTTTACAATAAATTTTGTTATACTAGTATTGATTATATCATACAATACAAAATATGGATTATCATCATTACCCAAATATTTTCCATATGTATCTTCTGTATACTTTAATGCATCGCAACCATCAAAAGCAAAATTTCCTATACTTACAACTGAATTAGGAATTGATATATTTGCTAAATTAACACAATTTTCAAAGGCTTTATCTCCTATAGTAATTAATCCTTCGGACATTTTTATGCTTGTTAGTAAGCCACATCCAGAAAAAGCAGAAGCATCTATGTTTGTAACACTATATGGTTTATTCTTTATTAAAACAACTGATGGAATTTCTATTTCCCCTGTAATATCATTATTTGATTTTCCAACACTAACTGTTAAAAAATCATCTGTTGTAGGGGTAAATCTTAATTCTGGATAAAAAGTTTCATCTTGAATTGATGATAAGTCAGTTGTAAAAGTTACTGTAAAATCAAGCTGTTTTCCCGATACTTCAGTTACAAAATTATTTAATGTTATGTATACATTATACTCTATACTATATGCCGTTGAACCTTCTGTATATTCTGACAACACATTCCCTTTTGTATATTCGCCATATATTGTAAATGAACCATCAATTCCTGAGGTGATTCCACTTACTGTGACTAAAACAGGTACAGATGAATAGTTTGTAAATGTGAATTGATATACTGCTACAGACAACTCATCTGTAAAAGTTATATCACCTATTTCCCAAGCCAAATCTTCCTGCCCATCAGAATTTATAAAATTATCTAATGCTTTTGACCCGTCTGGCACATCTGAACCACTCTTTCTATTATATGAATATGCTGTGTATGTAGAATTTGTATCACCTAATACTGTTGCATCTGCTATTGATGAACCTTGTTTAAGCTTACCAACAACTTTAACATATGCTCCATTTGCATTAAACTTCAAAG
This sequence comes from uncultured Clostridia bacterium, assembly GCA_944349805.1. Classification (GTDB taxonomy): domain Bacteria; phylum Bacillota; class Clostridia; order Christensenellales; family UBA1242; genus Caccopulliclostridium. The sequence goes on along the minus strand of CALVNP010000043.1, from coordinate 291 downwards.
TACTAATTATACTAAAAGAAACTGTCTGAGCTGCAAAAATACCTGCTATAAGAAGCGACAAACACAAACACAAAGAACTTATTACTGTTACTATCTTTACTCTTTTTCTCATTCATTTTCCCCTTTTTTGTTATCATCTTTTACAAAATATTACATTTTATTAAATGACGAAGTCATTTTACCCCCCCCCGCATTTTTGTCAAGCGAAATTATACACTTTTCTACTTTTTTATTTTTCCTTTCCTATCGCTTGCCAAAAATGCAATTTTATAAGGTTATTTATTAAAAAAA
>CALVNP010000042.1 GCA_944349805.1 uncultured Clostridia bacterium | reverse complement strand
GATGTTAGCGTGTCCACTTTCTAAGTAAGAAATATAACCATCGCAAACAGCTAAGAACATATCTTCTTTTATAAAAATTGGAATGTTTAAAGACAAAAGTTTATTCTCTACATCTTTCGCCTCCATTTCTGGAAGTTTTATTCCAACATCTTTAAACTTTGCGTGAAGTTTTTTCTGTTCTATTTCAATTTCTAAACTATCTGAAAAACTTACACTTGCTCTCATTAAACAATACGCAGTTTCAAAATCTGACTTTTGTTCAAAATAATAGCTTAAATCCTTATAAATTTCAGCAAATTGCTGTTGTGTATAGGCATAATCAAATGCACTCATCAAAATTGACTTGTAATTTTCCAGGTTTACATTTTTTTCTAATTTAGCCTCTAAAATTTTTGCCACAACACTTACGGGATTTATTGTCAATAAAAATTTTAAACTGCGTTTTGCTTCTTTTGTTTTGTTTGATTTTATTTCAGCATTGATGAGTAAAGATAAAATTTCATTCTTTACAGAAGGTTTCCAACAAAATGTCAAATTTGGATTTAAATAAGAAAATTTTTGAGCTTCTATTTCATTGTTGAAATAATAAATTTTGTTCCCATCTTTTTTTAAGCTCCAATCTTCTTGACTTTCCAAAACTTTTAAAATTTCAATACCTTCATCATACTTTTCAACATAAATACAATTGTCAGCTTTTTCCAACAACCTTTCCTTGTCAATTTTATCTATGCTTTCATTTAAGCCATTATTGACTAAAATTTCATAAAGTTTAAATCCAATTTTTTTTACTTCTTCCGTATTTTTTTCATTTCTTCCATATTTGTCTATTGCTTTTAAAAGAATTAATTTATCGGTTAAAGTAACACCACTAAGACTATCAAAAATTTTTTGAGAATTCATACTTCCTCCAACTTAGAGTTAGTTTAACATAAATCTTGACAATTCCAAACTATTTTATAAATAAAACATTTACAAAAAGACAAAATTTATACAAAACATATACTTTTTATTAAAAAAAACATTTATAATGGTTATTTAGTTATAACTAATATTCCATTATAAATGTTTTAAATTATTCAGCAATGTCTAAGTTCATTAATTCAGCGCACAATTCATATAAACTGCTTGTTGATGAAATTGTTTGAACTCTGTAATATTCAATGTCTGTACTACTTTGAGAATCATCTTCATAGTAAATGTAAGTATTGTTAAAACCAATATCATCAGTAATGTAAAAATATAAAGTTTTTGTTTGTACAGGAGTTTTGGAATTTGTTTGATCATAATAAACCTTGCCATTTATTATTATGTTTTGATATTCATTATATTCAAACTTAACCTCTATAGAATTTTCTGGTTTTACAATGTTTGCTTTACCAATAGGGAGAGCATTCATAGGAGAAATCAATTCTCCAGCAAACAACGCACTAAGAACACTCTGTTGAAATGAATTTCTAAAAGCTGAAATGATTTTATCGTAATCTTCTTTATTAAATAATGATGAATTTACATTATAAAATTCTTGAATTTTGTTATCATCAACATAGGTAATTGTAAGCTTATCTGGATTTTCTATTGTAGGAAGATAGCTTTTGGGAACGATAGCACAAATTATAAACCCTAACGCAATAACCCCCACTAAGCAATAGCATACTATTAAAGAAATTTTTTTCTTTGTCATTTTTACTTATCTCCTTTATCTTCCTTGTTTTTTCTTGTGTAAGTTCTTTTTGTTTTTTGCTCTGTCTTTTCAGTGGATTCCTCTATTTTTTTCTCTGTTTCAGCATTTTCTGAATCCACTTCACCTTCTACAGATTGCTTTTTATTCTTTTTATCTTTATAATTATTCAATTCTTCCACACTAGAATCTCTAATAGCAATAATTTTTTTATACTCTTCTTGATTTATAATGCCGTTTTTCAAAAACACTTCTGCTGTCTTAGCCTTTACTTCATTTTCTTTTACTTTTTTTATTAAAGCAAATTCTTCTTTAACTTCTTCTTCTTTTTTCTTTCTTTTTTTAACGACATTGTCCATATGTTTAATAATTTCTTCCGTACTTTTACCAGAAAGCAACATATCAAGTTCGTTTTTGTAAATTGTTTCTTTTTCTAATAGTAATTTAGATAATTCGTGAAGATATTTTTCATTTTCAACCAATATCTTTTTTGCACGCTTATAGTTTTCGTCTAAAATTCTTCTCACTTCTTCATCAATCTCACCAGCAATTTTTTCAGAATAAGAATTTTTTGCTTGATAATCCCTACCGATAAAAACTTCTTTATCATTTCCAAAATTAATAAAGTTAAATTTTTTACTCATTCCCCATTCTGTAACCATCTTTCTTGCAATATCGGTTGCGTGTTGGATATCACTAGAAGCCCCTGTTGTAATATCTTTAAAGATAATCTCTTCGGCAATTCTTCCACCCATAAGCTCAGCAATTCTATCATTTAACTTATTGTAAGTCATATGCATATTATCGTTTTCAGGTCTACTCATTGTATAGCCAGCAGCCATTCCTCTTGGAATGATTGAAACTTCCTGAACTTCTTCACAATGTTCTAACAATTTAGCTAAAATAGCGTGACCAGACTCGTGATAAGCAGTTATTTTTTTATCTTCTTCTGTAACAAGCCTACTCTTTTTTTGTGGACCCATAATAACCTTGTTAATACCTTCTGTAAGGTCTTCCATTATAATTTTAGGTCTGTTTGCTCTTGCAGCCAAAATTGCAGCCTCGTTAAGCATATTTTCGATATCTGCACCTGTAAATCCACTTGTTATTCTTGCAAGAGTTTTAAAATCAATATCATCATCTAATGGTTTGTTTTTAGCGTGAATTCTTATAATTCCCTCTCTACCTCTAACATCAGGGACATTGACATAAATTTGTCTATCAAATCTTCCAGGTCTTAAAAGAGCTGGATCTAAAACATCACTTCTGTTTGTTGCTGCTAAAACTATGATTCCTTCGTTAGCCTCAAAACCGTCCATTTCAACAAGAAGCTGATTTAATGTTTGTTCTCTTTCATCATTTCCACCACCAAGCCCAGCACCACGCTGACGCCCAACAGCGTCGATTTCATCAATAAAAACAATACAAGGGGCAGATTTTTTTGCTTGATCAAACAAATCTCTAACCCTAGAAGCACCAACACCAACGAACATTTCAACAAAATCCGAACCACTTATGTTTAAAAATGGAACATTACTTTCGCCAGCCACAGCTCTTGCCAAAAGTGTCTTACCTGTTCCAGGAGGTCCTACAAGTAAAACTCCTTTTGGAATTCTTGCGCCAAGATTTGTAAATTTTGATGGATTCTTTAAAAACTCAACAATTTCTTTTAATTCTTCTTTTTCTTCGTCTGCGCCTGCAATATCTGCAAATCTTACCTTAACATTAACGGAAGCTTTAGCTCTGGATTTACCAAATGACATAGCGCCTTTACTGTTAGAACTGAACATTTTAAATAAAAAGAAAATTAAAGCAATTCCAAGAATAATATACATTATCGGCATTATTGTATCCCAAGCCGATGGACCTTGTGGAACTGTATTGTAACTGATATATCCTTCATCAGTTGATGTTTTTCCTGCATTTAGTTCAATCGTCTTTTCAGAAAATATTTTATAAAATTCTTCTGTGTAATCAAAGTAGAAATCAGAATAAAGTGGAAAGGCGTCTTCCTTTATTTCTGAGTTTGTAGTTCTAATTTGAATGTATGAATTTTCAACAGCATACCACTCTTTAATATCACCCTCAACAAGCATTGAATATGCCTGATCAGAAGTAATTTTATCTCCTTTTGCCCCTGTATCTATAAATGCAAACATAACAACAAGTGCAAGCAAAAGCACAAGAGTTAAGTATAAAAGTTTTTTCTTTCCGTTTTTATCCAATTTATCCTCCAATTCATAAAAGTTTAAACCATTTTATGTTTTTAATCAAGTCTTTAAACAAACTTAATAATTTAATTTTAGGGAATTATAACATAATTATGCAAAAAATCAAATTAAAATTGCAAATGTAAACATATTTTTACATTGATACAACAGGATTGTTTGCGTCATCTGTTGATTGTGAATTAATCATTTCATCAATCACATTTTCTCTTAAATATAATACGACAGGTCCAGCAATATAAGAACCTTGAAGTTTTGGTGTTATAAAATCATTAAACGAAGGCAACAATGTCAAACCTGAAATTGTAAACAATATTGCAAGACATAACAAACCACCTTTAATAAACCCAAATAAAAAACCTAAGAATTTGTTTAATCCATTTAAAATTTCAGATTTAAAAATTTTTCCGACTGTCATATTTAAAATTAGCGCTATCAGACGCAAAATTACATATATTATTGCGCCATAAATTATTAAAGCAATAATTTTAGACGCATTTTCTCCAAGCGTATTAGAAATAGCAGACGCGATACCTATTGATTTGTCTAAATCTAATATTTGATTTTTTAGAAGATAGGTTATAGCAATAGCAAATCCACTTCCTAATAATGATGTTAAAGATTTAAAAAACCCTTTAAAGCTAGACAATATACCAAACACTAATAATATTGCCACAATGATTATATCAAATGTTAAACCATACATAATTTTATTATAGACCTTTTAAACATTTTTAAAACTTCCATAGTATATCATATTTATGATAATTTTCAAATATATTTCATATAGTATAAAATGTATTTTTTTATTTGTTGCACTTCTTTATTTATACATATCAAAATTATTGTTTTTAAGACATTTTTATGTCTGTAATAATGTAATTATTCATACCACTTTTTGTTAAAATTTCTCTCTGAAATCTCATATTTTTATTTTTTAAATTATGATATACATAATTGTTGATAACATTTCTATTTATAAAACAATTAACTTTTATAGATGTATCAATAACAAATGTCCCCATATTATTTTATTCACAGTGAGTTTATTTTATTATTGTTTCACGTGAAACATTTTGTTTAAAACAAAACATTTTTACCAATATAACACTTTAATGTTTCACGTGAAACATTAAAAAATCCCTTTATTTATAAGGGATTCAGGGATTTTAATGTTTTATTAAGTTTTATCTTTTATTAATATCTTTCAAATTCTTTAATGTCAATGTTTTTGTTTTTGCAAGTTCTATAAGTTCAGCAATTCTATCTAAATCATCTCTTGAATAGTAATCTATATATATTCTTCCTTTCTTATCATTCCCGATAACAGATACCTTTGTAGAAAATACTCTTTGCATTTCATTAACCAATTCTTTTAGTTCTACACTTTGTTCTGACTTTTGATTAGATAACTTTTTAGGATTCAAGTAGTTTTTAACACTTTTTTCTAAATCTCTAACAGACATCTTATTATCACAAGCCATATTTGCAAATTTTAACTGAGCAGTATAATCTGAAACAACAACCAAACACCTTGCGTGACCTGCTGACAATCTCCCGTTTTCAACAAGTTTTAATACATCTGGATATAATGAAAGCAATCTTAAAAGGTTTGTAACATTTGGTCTGCTTTTTCCAATTCTATCAGCAACAATTTCTTGTGTAAAGTTATATTCGTCCATTAAAAGCTTAATTGCTCTTGCTGCTTCAACAGGATTTAAATCCTCCCTCTGTAAGTTTTCAATTAAAGCAATTTCCTTGATTTGTTTTTCTGTGTAATTTTTAACAATACAAGGTACATATTCCAATCCTGCAATCTTAGAAGCTCTCCATCTTCTTTCACCAGCTATTATCATATAACCATCATCTTGCTTATTTACAACAAGGGGTTGTATAACTCCGTGATTTTTAATACTTTGGGCAAGTTCTTCTAAAGCTGTTTGGTCAAAATTCTTTCTTGGCTGGTTTGGATTTGGATGTATATCATTAACTGATATTTGTAACACACCATCATCACTATTTCTTACAGTATTGTCTGTTACTTTATTTTCTGTTACAACTTCTTTTTCTTCTTCATCATAAACAGAAAACAAAGCTTCTAAACCTTTTCCTAAACCTTTTTTCATATTTAATTACTTCCTCTTAACTTAAATTTTGAATGTTTAGTTATTTTTTTATAACTTTCTTTATTTCTTTCTAAAAATTCTTCTGCAAGTGTCAAATATGCTTCTGCGCCTTTTGACGCAATATCATAAAGCATTATGGGTTTTCCATGACTTGGAGCTTCTGCTAGTCTTACATTTCGTGGAATATAAGTGTCATAAACCTTTTTACCAAAAAACTTCATTATTTCTTGACTAACTTCAGCAACTAAATTTGAGCGCTTATCTTTCATTGTTAAAATAACACCTTCAATATCTAATTCAGAGTTTAAATGGTGTTTTACCAATCTTACTGTATTCATTAATTGACTTAAACCTTCAAGAGCAAAAAATTCACACTGAATAGGTATTATTATACTGTTTGAAGCTGTCAATGCATTTACCGTCAACAAACCAAGTGATGGTGGACAATCTATCATTATGTAATTATAATTTGTTATTATTCTAGAAAGAATATTTTTTACTATTTTTTCTCGTGAACTCATTTGAACAAGATCTATTTCAGCACCTGCCAAATCCACTGTTGCTGGTATAATATCTAAGTTAGGAATCATAGTTTCTAAAATAACTTCTTTTACTGAACAATCACCGTCAATGACATTATAAATTGTTTTAAGTTGAGAATTTTTTTCAATTCCTACACCACTTGTTGCATTGCCTTGTGGGTCCATATCAACAATTAAAACTCTTTTACCCATCAATGCAACATCTGCTGCAAGATTTATACAAGTTGTTGTTTTTCCAACACCACCTTTTTGATTTGCAAAAGCAATAATTTTTCCCATATTTTCTCCATTTTTTGTATACAAAAATATAATAACATATTTTAAATATTTTGACAACAAATTTAAATATATTGTTATATATTATTTGAATAAACTATATATAGTAATATATATACATAATAAAAGGTTAAATTTGTATTATATTATTTTAAATTGATAAAAATTACTTAAATTTTGCTAAAATTTATAAAAAAATGTAAAAAATATGTCAAATTTCGCAAAATTTTATTTGTTTTGATGTAATTTTATAAAATATCTTTTGTTTTTTAACTGACACAATCTCTTGACTTGTTCTAGTTTTGGTGATAAAATTTTCTTATAAAATAATTATTTTTGGAGAGTACTATGGACGAATATGTTGAACTTTGGAAAAAGGTTTTAGATAAACTTGAAATGCAAGTTAGTGCTGTTTCTTTTGACCTTTGGATTAAACCACTTGAACTTTTAGAATTTAAAAATTATAACACTTTAATTTTAGGAGCTTCTTCAACTACGGCAAAAAATCAAATTCTTAAAAATCATATTTCCAAAATTCAAGAATGTATTAAAGAAGTTTTTGGTGAAGGTATTTCATTTGAAATTTTAGACCAAAACGAAAAATCACAATTTGTTAAAAATTTATCTAGTGTTGAACAAAACACAAATCAAACTCAAGATCAGAACAAATCTATGTTTAATTCTAAATACACATTCGATAATTTTGTTGTTGGTAAAAGTAATCAATTTGTTTATGCTGCTGCAAGAGCTGTTGCTGAACACCCTGGTCAAAAATTTAATCCACTTTTTATCTATGGTGGTGTTGGTCTTGGTAAAACTCATTTACTTCACGCCATCGGAAATTACATAAACGAATATATGCCAAATTTAAAAATTATGTATGCAACTTGCGAAAAGTTTAAAAACGATTATATAGAATCTTTAAGATCAAACAAGGAAAATGAAACAATTGAGTTTAGAGAAAAATATAGAAATCTTGACATTTTAATGATTGATGATATTCAGTTTATTTCAAACAAGACAAGTACTCAGGAAGAATTTTTCCATACCTTTAATGAACTCTACCAAAATAATAAACAAATTATAATTTCATCAGATAGGCCACCAAAAGAAATTGCAACTTTGGAAGAAAGATTGAGTTCTAGATTTACCTGTGGACTTATTCAAGATATTCAGAGTCCAGACTTTGAAACAAGAGTTGCAATTTTAAGAAAAAAATCACAACAAGAAAGATATCTCATTGATGACGAAGTTATTGAATTTATTGCTGAAAAAGTTGATACAAACATCAGAGAAATGGAAGGTCTTCTTTCTAAAGTATACTTCTTTGCAACATTGCTTGGTAAAAAAATTGCTGGAATCGATGATGCAAGGGAAGCTTTAAAAGAAACACTTGAAAAACAAAAAGAAGATTTAAATCCAAACATTATAATTGAATGCGTTTGTGATTATTTTAATATTTCAAAAGCTGATATTGTTGGGAAAAAGAAAAGTAAAGAAATTGTTGAACCTAGAATGATTGCAATATACTTAATTAGCGAGCTTATTGATATGCCACTTATCTCTATTGGAAAATATTTTGGTGGGCGTGATCATACCACAATTATTCATGCAAGAGATAAAATCACTGATCAGGTTAAAAATAATATTAGAATGCATAACACTGTTAAAGAGATTGAAAATATGTTTTCAAATTATAAAAAATAAATAATGTGGATAACTCGGTTGGTTGTGGATAAAAAATTTTGATTATTAACAAAGTTATCCACAAATTTGAAATCAATATCTTGAAAAATTTTTCTATATATATTATAATATATTCAGATTTAGGTAGTATAACATCTCACACTATATATTGTGTTCTAAATGAGTTATCCACATATCAACGGTGCTTATTAATATTAATACCACTTAAATAAAAAAATAATAATATAAAAAGAGAGGGCAAAATGAAGGTTATTTGTGATGGGCTTGAACTCTGTGATGCAGCAATTACAGTTAATAAAGCTATTGGAATTAGAACAACAAATCCTATTTTAGAAGGAATTAAATTAGTTGCAGAAGATGACACTTTAACTTTAAGCGCTACTGATTTGGAACTTTCTATAGAAAAGAAAATAAAGGCAGAAGTTAAAGAAGAAGGTGAAACTGTTGTACCTGGAAAGTTTTTTTCAGAGTTTATTAAAAAATTAACAAATGAAAGTATTGAGCTTTCATTAAATGAAAAAAATCAATTAAAAATAAAGTATACTGATAGTGAGAGTTTACTTCAATGCTATCCTGTTTTAGAATATCCTGGATTTAAAAAAATTGAAAGTGGTGAATACTTTGGTATTGAAAAAAAGAGTTTGAGAGAACTTATCAACAAAACACTTTTTTCCGTTGCTATTGATGATTCTAGACCAATTTTAAAGGGTTGTTTACTTGAAATTTCTGATAAGGAAATATTGGCAACTGCTCTTGATGGATATAGACTTGCTCATCTTAAAAAAGAATTAACTTCAAGTAACGTCAAAACTTCAGTTATCGTTCCAGCAAGAAGTTTAGCTGAAATTTCTAAACTCTTAGATGATAGTGAAGATGTTGTGAATGTTTATATTCAAAAAAATTATATTATGGTAGATTTTGGAGAATGTAAAGTTATTACAAGACTTCTAGAAGGTGATTTTTTAAATTATAACCAAATTATTTCAAATAGTTTTGAAACAGAAATTACTGTTAATAAAAATCAATTTGAAGATGCTTTGGAAAGGGCTTCTCTTTTATCGAAAGTTGGACAAAACAATCTTGTTAAATTTGAAATAAAGGAAAGTTTACTTTGTCTTACATCAAATTCTGAAATTGGAAACATTAAGGAAAATGTAAACATTTCTTTAAGAGGAAAAGAACTTACCATTGCTTTTAATGCAAGATATTTTATTGAAGCATTAAGAGTTTGTTCTGATGAGTTTGTTAAAATTAGCTTTAATAGTTCATCTAATCCTTGCATTATAAAACCTCTTGAAGCTGATGAGTTTTTGTATTTGATTTTACCTGTTAGAATGATAGGTTAGGAGTTTTGATGGAAAATTTTGATGATGATATTATATACTTTTCAAAATTAAAACAAAATGCAATTATTCCAAATAAAGAAAAAGAAAATGCTGGTTATGATATCTATTCTTGTTTTGATGAAGACTATATTTTATTGAAACCATTTGAGACAAAACTTATTCCAACAGGTGTTGCTTGGGCTTGTTCAAATAAATATTATTTACAAATTGAAGAGCGTTCAAGTACAGGAGTTAAAGGAATAAAAATAAATGCAGGAATTATAGACAGTGGATATCGTGGAGAAATTAAAATTGCAATTTTTAATACAAATAGTGTTGATTTAATTTTTTCAAATATTGATGAAGAAAACTTTAAAAATAAATATCCTGATTTGTATAGTGATAAAAATATTTTTTACAGTACAAAAAAAGCTATAGCACAAGGAATTGTCCACAGGGTGTATGACTTAAAGGTAAAGGAAATTTCAATTGAAGAACTTCTATCAATTTCATCAAACAGGGGTAGCAAAGGTTTTGGAAGTACAAATAAAATTAATTAAAGTGCTAAGTTATGCACTTTTTTTATTTTGTTTCTTTTTATAAATTTTCAATTGACAAATGACTTTTTATTCTCTATACTTAGATAGTCACAACGAAAAAGGAGGCATTCATTATGAAGAGAACTTATCAACCTAAAAAACGTCAAAGAAATAAAGTACACGGTTTTCGTGAAAGAATGAAAACTAAGAGTGGTAGAAATGTTTTAAAAAGACGCAGAAATAGAGGCAGAAAAAAATTAACTGCTTAACCATAAGAGGTTTTTTATGTTAAAAAAAGAAAACCGCCTTAAAAAAAATAAACACTTTAATTACATTTATAAAAAAGGAAAAACTGAATTCGAAAAACATATAAATTTATGTTTTTTAAAAACTAAGTATAAACCATTTAAAGTTGGCTTTTCAGTTTCAAATAAGATAGGAAAAAGTAATGTAAGGAATAAGGTTAAAAGAAGATTAAGAGAAAGTTTTAGAATTTTGATAACTAATTGTAAAGATGATTTTAACCTTATTTTTATTGCAAAACAGGGAATTGAAAATTTAACCTTTAATGAAATTTGCTTTGAAATGAAAAGACTTTTAGAAAAGGCAAAAATTATAAATGTATAAATTTTTAAGGATTTTGTTATTTCCTATCGATTATTTTTTTATTGGGCTTGTTTGGTTGTATAAACTTTGTATTTCGCCATTAAAGCCTAAAACTTGTAGATTTATACCATCTTGTTCAACATATATGATATTGTGTATAAAGTCTTATGGTTCAATTAAAGGAATACTTTTGGGTACAAAAAGATTGTTAAAATGTAATCCTAAAAGTAAATTTGGGTTTGACCCAATTCCTATAAATATTAAAGGAGATTTCAAATGGCTTTTATAGGCTCATTGTTAATAACGGCACCAACTGGAATGTGGCCAAGCATTATAAATGCATTTAATTCTGTTGGTAACTATGCTTGGGGCATTATATTGCTTACAATTTGTATAAAACTTGTAATGTCTCCGCTTGATTTTTTTAATAAAAAAGTTACAAGAAAAAATGCACAAATGCAAGCTGTTTTACAACCAGAAATGGTAAAAATTCAAAAACAATACGGACACGATAAAAACTTATACAATCAAAAATTATCTGAACTTTACAAGAAAAATAATTATAATATTATGGGTTCTTGTGTTTTTATGTTGGTAAATTTGATTTTAACTTTGGTTATATTCTTAACTCTTTGGGGTTCTTTAAATTCTATGGCAAATTTTAAAATTGCTGACCAATACAATCAATTAGAAACTATATATGAACAGACTTATGCTGAAACTCAGGGAACAGAAGAGGAAAAGGTTATTTCAGCAAATAATGCTGTTAAAATAAAGTATGACGAGATTAAAGATAGTTGGCTTTGGATTGAAAATGTTTGGGTTAGTGAAACACCTTGGACAAACAGTATTCCAGATTTTAATTCATATCTTTCTATGATTGGAAACAAGGTTGAAATTGTAGAAGAAGGAAAACCTGTTTTAAAGAATTTTTCTGAACTTACAGAGGAACAACAGGATGAAATAAAAGCAAACTATGAAAAGGTTATGAATCCATTAAGAGAAAGCGTAAATAGAGTTAATGGTTATTTGATTTTACCTATTCTTGCAATAGGAACAAGTCTTTTATCTCAACTTTTAATGCAGTTTAGAGTTACCAAAAAGAAAAAATCAGAAAACGCAGTTGCTCAACCAACAAATAAAGTTTTACTTATTGTTTTACCACTTATTATGGGATTATTTACCTTATTCTATAACTCAGTTTTTGCAATTTATATCATCACAGGACAAGTTATTTCAATCATTACAGCACCAATCATTGATTTAATAATCGATAAGGTTGAAGAACGGGCAGAAAAGAAAAAAGAAGCTAAGGTTGTAGTGGAATATAGCAGGAAGAAATAGGAGTTATTATGATTGAATGTGAAGCAACAGGAAGAAATATTGAACAAGCAATAACGAATGCATTATTTGAACTTAAAGCATTGAGAGAAGATGTTGATATAAAAATACTTGAACAGGGTAGACTTTTTAAAAAAGCAAAAGTTTATGTAAAAATATCTGATGACGCTTTGGATAAATATTTAAAGCCAAAACAACAATCAGTTGTTGCAGAAAATAAAGTAGATGTTGAAGAAGATGATTCTACTTATGAAATAAAAGAAAATTTGAAAGAAGATAATCTTGATAATCAAACTGAAAAAACTAAGGTGGAAATTGTAAAGGAAGAGAAACCTATTAAAAACAATAATGAAAACGAACTTGAAAAAGGTAAAAAGTTCTTAATGGGATTTTTAGATGTTATAAATAATGATTCTAAGGTTTTTGCAGAAGAGAATTCCGATGAAATCGTATATGAAATTCAGGGCGAAAATGCAAGCAGTTTAATTGGATATAGAGGTGAATCTTTAAATTCAATTCAGTACTTAGTTTCAATTATAAACTCCAAAGGGAATAGACATTCAAAGCGTGTTAAAGTTGATATAGGTGGATTTA
>CALVNP010000041.1 GCA_944349805.1 uncultured Clostridia bacterium | reverse complement strand
CAGTCATATGATACCTTAGGACTTATTCAGGAAAATATGCAAAGAATTAATGAACTTGCAATTCAAGCTGCAAATTCATACAACTCCCAAGAAAGTCCTATAAATTGATAATAGTACTTAAATTCTTATTTGTCAATAAGTAAACTTCAATAATTTTAAAAAAGTTTGTATAAAAATGTAAATAAAAGTACAATAACAGAAGAAGTGATGCAATAGTTATTAAATTATCCTTATAAGATTTTGACAAAAATTTTAAAAATTTCATAAAAATACTTGACACATAAAAATTAATATTATAAAATGGCAAAGTCTGGCGGGGTGTAGCGCAGTTGGTAGCGCACGTGGTTTGGGACCATGGGGCCGGGAGTTCGAGTCTCTTCACCCCGACCAGTTGTGGACCTTTAGCTCAGTTGGTTAGAGCAACCGGCTCATAACCGGTCGGTCCTAGGTTCGAGTCCTAGAAGGTCCACCAATGCATTTGTGAATTTCAATGAAGTTTACAAATGCTTAAAATCACCCTCCCCAAACAATGGGGTGTCGCCAAGTGGTAAGGCACGAGACTTTGACTCTCGCACGCGTAGGTTCAAATCCTGCCACCCCAGCCAGCTTTATAGCAAAAATCGGTAAGATTTGAAGCCATATAGCGATAAAAAGAAGTAGGGTAGTTACTTTTGAAATTTCTTCGCTCAAAGGTAATAGCAGACTTTTAAATAAATGGAGTTTGCGTCTGGCCGTTAAATAAAAATTTGTGGCCGACAAGCGAAGATTTTGACCGAAAGGCAAAACGAGCCCAAAAGGCCAACAAATAAAAAAACATCAGTTACTCTTCGTAGAACATTCTTCGCACGAGAGTAACGGCCAAACTCCCAATGAAATGGAGTTTGCGTCTGGCCGTTAAATAAAAATTTGTGGCCGATAAGCGAAGATTTTGACCGAAGGGCAAAACGAGCCCAAAGGCCAACAAATAAAAATCAGTTACTCTTCGCAGAACATTCTTCGCACGAGAGTAACGGCCAAACTCCCAATGAAATGGAGTTTGCGTCTGGCCGTTGAATAAAAATTTGTGGCCGATAAGCGAAGATTTTGACCGAAGGGCAAAACGAGCCCAAAAGGCCAACAAATTTTTATGGTCCCGTGGTCAAGCGGTTAAGACATCGCCCTTTCACGGCGGTATCAGGGGTTCGATTCCCCTCGGGATCACCAATAAAACAAAAAACAGTTGATGATATAACTTAACTGTTTTTTTATTTCAAAAATGTAAAGATTGTATAATCAACAATCACAATTATATTACACTCAAATTGTGGAAATCTGATGATTTTATTTAGAACTATATCACCTAATCCACGAAACAAATTAAAAGGTTTTATGAAAAAGGAGTAAATTAATGGTTGGAAAATATAAAGTTATAACTTTATGTGGAAGTACTAAATTCAAAGATGATTTTATGCGAGAACAGAAAAGGTTGACTTTGGAAGGAAATATTGTAATTTCGGTCGGATTGTTTGGTCACAGTGGGGACAATGAGGTTTGGAAAGAAAACACAAAAGAAATGCTTGATGATATGCATAAAAGAAAAATAGATATGGCAGATGAAATTTTTGTTATTAACAAAAATGGGTATATAGGATTAAGTACAAAATCCGAAATAGAATACGCAATCAAAACAGGTAAAAAAGTTTTCTATATGGAATAAATATTTTTATAAAAAAAATAAAATTATTATATTAATTTTCAAGATGTTGAAATATAAGACTATATATAAAATAGTAAAATTCTTTAATAAATAAAAAGCGTCTAGTACATAGATGCTTTTTAAAATTTACTTTTATAAATGCTTTTCTTGATATTTAATAGCTATCAATAATTTTGGCCTTATATATCTTTGTACAAAAATTGGCAGAATTTGAAAAAACAAGTTTATTAAAGTAAAAGGAATTACAATTAAATATAAATACTTTATTGGCAAATATGTTAATGTTAACAATCCAGATAACAATGATAAAAAATGCATCACTTCTGCTTTACAACTTTCAACATAAAACTTGTTTAGATAGTTAATGTCATTTTTTTTGTATATTTTATCTTTTTTAAACCCCACACCAAAAGGTCCTGCGCCAATTGGGATTATATCTTTCCAAGATTTTATTTTAATTTTTTCATAAAATCTTTTTTCCCATTTACCAACTTTAAACAATTTATTCTCTTTTTTATACCATCTGTCAGGTGTTATGAATATCATTGCTGAAATAATTAAATCGACCACAAATATAAACGCTATTGAACCAATAAAAAGTAATAAAAAGTAAAGGAAATTGCTATCATAGAAATCAAACCAAAAAATTAAATTTAACCCACCCCAAATAAGTGCAAATGTAGAAAGAATTAAACTATAAAATTTCATCTTCTTTTCCACCATATATTAATTTTTTACTATAAAATTTTTCATAACAATCTTTACAAACACTTTCATTTTCAAGTCTCATTCTTTCTATGTCGTCATTTTTTACCACACTTTCATCGGGATATATTGGTTTAAATATATTCACTGTAAGATACTTGATTTTTATTCCATCTTTATTTAATTTACCACTATCACGAAATGTAATAAATATGGGCACGATAGGAACATTAAATTTTTTTGCATAGTGAAAAGCTCCATCTCTTAATGGTCTTGGTTTTTCATACATATACCACATTGATTGCTCTGGATAAAAAACCACAAAATTGTCATTTAAAAGATAATGTTCAATGGCATTGGAAAAATATTTCATAACACTTAGCTTTTTGCTTAATGGCAAAATTCCTTGTGCTCTCATCATATCTCCCAATAAACCTTTTCTGTTGTTATATTCGGCAACGACATATTTTATTTTCTTTTTTCTTGTAGCGTACTTTATTGCTAAACAATCAAAAATATCAATGTGATTAGAAGTTAGTATTGCACTTTTAATACCTTTTAAATTTTCTCTTCCATTTACTTTTGTTTTGTATATAAACTTATTTTGTTTCCAAGAAAATGGAGAAATTATAAAAGTTCGTTTAAACCAATTGGAAAATTTTGCTCCCATTGACCTTGGTATATATTCAAAATTTTCTGTCACAGGATAACACTGATTCCAATCAACAGGATTTATATCTTCATTGAACTTTCCATCTTTTTCATATTCTTTACATTTTTCTATATGTTCTTTAATTGTCATTTTACACTCCTTGTGAAAGTATTAAGTCCTTACAAAAAATTGCTTCACTTGTAAGTTGTCTATCATATTCATCTAAACATTCAACCAAAATGTTGTAGGTTTTAGATTTTTCTTCTTTATCAAAAAATAACACACCAAAAAGCGTAAACAACACCTTGTACAATTTTAGCTTCTTTATATGTTTTATATCCGAATATGCTTTAGCTCCTAAATCTACAAAACTTTCAACCAAATCCTTGTAATTTTTGTCTTTCTTCATTTTTAGTCCATATTTTTCAAAGAACTTTAACATAACCCAAAACATTTTATTGTTTAACATATTTTCTAAGTGATGTTTTTGATTTTCTCGAGAAACATTCAAATTGTTCATAAATGCAAAATCAAAAAAATAGAAATCAAACAATCTTATAAATTCCATTTTCGATTTTATTTCAGAATATTCTTTATTGAAGATCTCATATCGCTTAGACATATTTTTTATTGAACCATACCATATTGTTTTCTCGTTATTTGAAAAATTTTTGTCTTCGTATAATTTATTAATAAGTGATGCATTCCCTTTTTTTGAAGTAGGCGCACAATAGTAATTGTAAAAAACCTTACTAGTGTAATAAATGCGCTTTGCATTTTTTAAATTTGCTAAACAGAAAATTTCATCTTCTGCAAAATTCATTGTTATATCAAATTTTGTTTTAATGACTTCTCTTTTAAACATTTTATTCCAAGGCATAGAACAAACAAAAAAATCACAATACACTTTAAAAAAATCTTCTTCACATTGCAAATTATAAATGCCTGAATTCAAATAAGTCTCAAAACATTTATGTTTAAAATTAAAAATGACAACATCAACTTTGTTTTTGTCCATAATATTACACAATGTTGATATCACTGTTTTTTTTGTAAAATTATCATCGCTGTCCATAAACTGAATATAATCTCCTGTTGCTTTTGATAATCCGAAATTTCTAGTTGCAGAAACACCTTCGTTTAGTTTATCAAATATATACAAGTTTTTATGCTTTAACTGAAATGCTTTTAATAATGCAAGACTGTTGTCCTTCGACCCATCATTAACAGCAATCACTTCAATGTTTTTATATGTCTGTGAAAATACACTGTTTAAACATCTTTTTAATGTTTTTTCACAATTATAACAAGGAATTATTATTGAAACTTTTTTCATATCTCCCCCTTTGCAATATCACAATAACAAAATATGCTCAACTATTAAAGAGAATTGACAAAATTGTTTTCTACACTTAAAATTCTTTTAATTATACAAAAAAAATATCTCTCTACCAGAAAGAGAATTGTATATAATCGGTTTGACATATCAATTTTTTTTAATTATAATTCCTATATGGATAAAGTTAATATAGAGTTAAGCAAGATTATAGGAAACAACATATCAAAACTTAGAAAGTCGAAAAAATTAACACAAATGGAATTTGCCAATTTGTTGAATTATTCAGATAAGGCCGTTAGTAAATGGGAAAATGGTGAAGCAACCCCTAACATTGAAACATTAATCCAAATTGCAAATTTTTTTAATGTTACAATTAATGATTTAATTTCACCAGAAGCAAAAATTGAAGATGTTATAGAAACAAATAAAAGCAAAAGAATAAACAAACTCATTATTGCTCTTTTAGGAGTTTCAGTTATTTGGGGAATTTCAACTTTTTGTTATGTTTATCTCCAAATGTTTTTAAATGTTAATTTTTGGCAAATTTTCATATGGAGTATTCCAGCATCTGCCATCGTACTTCTTGTTTTTAATTGTATTTGGGGAAAACCGTTGTATACTTACATATTAATTTCAATTTTTATTTGGACCTTTATAACAGCTTTTTATTTGCAATTTTTACAGTATGATTTATATCCATTATATTTTTTGGGCATTCCTGGACAGGTGGTTGTATTTCTTTGGTCAAAATTATATTCTAAAAATATTAAAAGTAAAAAATAAAACAAAATAACAAAACATTTTTTAATTAAATATTTAACTTTTAAATGTCTAATTAAAAAAGAAAAAAAATTATAATAAACATAAAAACACCCAAAACTTTTTATTTCTTAGTTAAATTGCTTTCATTAAAGTACGCACAAAACTCTAAGCAAATGCTTAGAGTTTTCGTTTGGTGCGTATCTAGAAAAAATTACACGCATAAAGGCGATGATTTTTAAAAAAAATCACGCCCAAAAGCGTGATAATTTTAATGCTAAACTAAAACCTCCAACACAAATGAGGTTATTATGCTAACCCAAAGATTTTTTAATCCTTCGTAGCATTGCTTTCATTGAAGTACGCACAAAACTCTAAGCAAATGCTTAGAGTTTTCGTTTGGTGCGTATCTGGAAAAAATTACACGCATAAAGGCGATGATTTTTAAAAAAAATCACGCCCAAAAGCGTGATAATTTTTTCTGGTTGCGGGGGTACGCCACATATAACATTCGCGACATTAAAAATTAAAAGTAAAAAGAACTAGCGTTTGTAGTTCTTTTGTGTTGTGTTAATTTTAAAGAAATTCATATTTGCCTTCGAGCTCTGCACCTTTAACAAGATTAAGTCTTGAATTGTTTCGAGTTTTGCTTGTATTGTTTGATTTCATTCTTTCTCCTTTTGAATATGGTCTAACTCATAATCATAAATACCGTATATCTGTCTCATCTCACCAAAACAAGGTAACCCCGTCTTATCACATATTACTTTTGACTTAAATGCAATTTTCTTAACTTTCTTTAACACTTCCTTGACAAGTTCTCGGTCATGGATTTTAATGTTGACAAGTGGGCATTTTTTATGCCGCTTACTATTCCAGCAATCTATGTACTGTCCAATATTATTTATTGAATATAAACTGCAATAGTTTTTTTCAACTCCATAAGCATTCATAGGACAATATTTACAACTTTTAGGTAACTTTTCTACATAGATTTTCATAACTGCTCCTTTAATCTTTGAATTTTTGCTTGAATATCATTTACTCTTTCGCCTTTGAATAATAACTTTTTATCAATCAAAATTGAAACTAATATTGGGTCTAAAAATCCATCTCCCGTATTATCTTGCCTTAATAATTCTTCTAACAGTTCAATGTCGCTTTTATCTCTATATTCGTCTGCATAATTGTCTGGCAGTTCTGCTATGCCTAGCGGTGTGTATAATTTCATAACTTCTCCTTTTTTAATACTTTTCCAAATGTAAAATAAATCATTTCAATTATGTAATCATTACAGCAGTTATATATTTTTTCTCTCTTTTGCATGTTGTAAAATTCGTCTATCCATTCTTTGAGAGTTTTTGTATCTCCACAATAACCAACATCTACACATTCTTTAAAATTTTCGCCAACGCAAGTGTATTTAATATTTAAGTTCTTTGTTTTCATACTCCCCCTAAATTTTAAGGTTTTTGATTTCATTAAGAAACGACCAGATTGACAGTTTATGCTCGTTACAATAATTCACCAGTTTTATGTGCAATACTGCCTTCACAACATCCAATGTTGTTTTTACATCTCTGTAAGCATCTTTATAACCTCTTAAAACTTTTTCATTATTACACAAGTCATATAAATAATTTATTTCACAGCCTTCAATACCTTTGTATAAAGATAAAGTATCTATATAAACATTTTTATTGTAAGATTCAATTTGGTATATAGCACTTTTAATAACCTCATATGGAATCTTCAATTTCATTCTTTCTCCTTAAACAGCCTCACGCATTCGTCATAGGCTTTGTAAAAGTTGGCTTCGGTTAATTCACCCAAATTTTGTGGATTTCTTGTTTTTGCACCGTGATAACCAAACATAGATTGCAGATATATGTATATAAATTCATCACTGTAACTATAATATAAATGCCACTCTTCACCAATATTATCAACAAACCTAATTTCTTGCTCTTTTAAAAACTCTTCCCAAGTCAAGAACGGCAGTGTAATGGTGCGTGTTACATTTGCGTGGTGCAGGTAGTGTTCGGCTTCGGCTTCGGTTTTGTATAGTTTATTTAAAAGAAAAGCTCTATTTACTTTATTTTCATCAGTATAACAATATTCACCATTAATACTTATGAATTGTTTTGTATGATTTTTAATTTCAATCTCAAAAATTTCATCCATAAAAATATACCAAATACTTTGGTCGTTCTCTATTGCTTTTTCTAATTCCTCTCTCTGCATATTTCCCCTTTTATTTTATTTATAATTTGATAAACATTTATTGCTGTCATTTTTCTCCTTTATAGATCTATATTTTCAATATCATCTATTAAACCGTCTAATTCAAGTTGGGTATAGTTTCTGCCTTTATATTGAGAAATTGTTTTTTTGTCCGTTTTTACTTTCGTGCTGGAGTGGTCAATCTTGTCATAATAGCCAGCTGTTATTTTTTCGTATATATCTACTCTACAGCATAGCTTTAACCCAAAATTTTTTGCTCCTAGCAGAAAATCTGGACTGTTATTTATACCTTCAATTAGTTTGTCCATATCTACATAATCTGGAATTATAAAATCTTCTTCCACTATTTTATTAGGAAAAGCTTGTTTGAATTTGGATTTAAGCTGTTCGTTATCTTCTCGTTTTTTAACTAGTGTTTGTTGTTTTTGAAGAAGAGAGCGAACTTCATTAACGAATAGTATATATTCTCTCTCTAAGTCTTTATTTTGAACTTTTAACTCTCGCTTTTCTTGTTCAAAATTTGCCTTAATATTTTTTAAAACTTCCGTAAAAATAGACTGATATTTGGTAAATTTCATAATTTTAGGTATGATAGAGGATATTAGAAATGGGATTCTAATTTCTATATTCTCAGACTTTCTACCAACAACTGTTTTAAAATGATTTAGTTGAATTTCTTCATTGGTTAATATTTGAAACTTGTCATATTTTGTTCTGTTAAATATTCCAAGATATACAGCCTGATTTATTATTTCCAAAAGTTTTGAAGCACTAGTATGGCACATAAATGCTAACCCCTCAAAACCCTCTTTTTTTATCTCTAAGTAATACCCTTCATTCACTATTCCAAGCAAAAGAAAATATGCAAACATTCCTTTTGCCCCAATCCTACCATATAGAGTACCCTCAGTTTCTGAAAGTCTATTTCTACGAAGATACAACGGCTTTGTATATGAAGCCATTTAAACACCTCCGTACACCACTTCTGTGATGAAATTTTATTTATTAACTAACTTTTTTGTTTTGTGTAGCCCTGAAATTGTTTAAAAGCGTAATCGCTGGTATCTCTGTCAGTTCTGCCAACCCTTGCAAAACTTCATTGTTTGGAATATGTGTTCCAAGTTCCCAACGCGATATATGTTGTTTTAAAATTGTACCTTCGTTAAGTCCCATTGTGTTAAGTTCATCTGCAACATCCTGCAATGTCCAATTGTTAGATTTTCGCCACTGTCTTAACAAATTTGCATTTTTTCTCACTATCTCATCTCCTTTTATACTATTACTTGGTTATTTGGTGACTTTTTAACGCACTATCGTGCGTTTAATAGGATTTATATATTTATTTGAATATTATTTCAAACACATATTAATTTTGCCATTCTATATATACTTCTGATTAAAAATTTTTCAATATGATTTTATTTGAAAAACTTTTGCCTTTGCATAATTATTATTTTGATTGTTTTTCTGATTTAAAGATTTTTTATAAATCAAGCTAAAATTTTTTTAGAAATTTTGCAGGGCATTTGCAATTTGCAAATGCACTCAGTTAAAATTTAACTAAAAAAATTTTTTTACGCTTGCTTTCTAAAAAAATCTTCTTGATTACTAGAAATAACTAAACTTTTCCATACATTCTTTTGCAAAGGCATATCTTTAGCTTTATAAAAATTCCTATAACAACGATCATCATAAACAGCGTTTAAAACTGCTGGCAAAATAAATGTTTGAGAACCTCGTTTTAACTGTTTCATATCAGCAATATTTTTTTCACCATAAGCTATCATATTTGAAAAACCAGCTTCTGTTCCTGCAAAATCTTTATAATAATATTTACGATAACCACAAAATTTAATAAAATTTTCATAATTTTTCATAAAAGACGAAAAAACTTTTGATTTTGTTTTTGATATTTTTTTAACAAAATATTCTTTTAATCTTTTAAATATCCAATTTAAAATTGGTGGCTTTAAAACTGCTTTTTGCTGAATCATATATTTGTTTTCACAAACACATCTACGAATATCTTTATTAACGTTATTTTTATCTTGTTCGGTACAATAAATATGAAATTCTCCAAAATGCCTACACCAACGAGCAAGTTCTCCTATCTCTATTGGTCTTTCTTTTCTCCCCGTTTCATCAATTGAAACAACTGAACCTATTTCATCAACAATTAAAACTGTATATTCTGCAATTTTGTCAGCTTGTTCTAAATGTCTACGAGTACAAATATTAGTATAAAGATTTCCAACTTTCATTGGTATATTAGACCATAAGCAAGGTACACAGTCGCCAGCTGAATAAAATTCATAAGCCTCTTTTACTTTTTCCCATCTTGATATTTTTTCATCATCGCCAGAAGAATAAATTTTTTCTTCTTTCCCTATACCTAAAAAGTATTGAAACCTAAGTTCAATCCACATTTTTTTAGCAAGTATAACTGCGTCATATACAAGTGAACTTGTTTTACCTGCACCTGGTGTACCATTTCTTGTAACCATATATTTTGAAGTTTCAATTGAATTGTTATGTAATTTTACACGAGATATGTACCAAAATACTCTTATGAATGGAATCCAAATATACAATACATATATACCTAATGGAATATATGTTAAAAGAATAACAAGTAAAGATTTATCTATCCACACAGTAAAGAATACTGGCAAGATTATCACAAGACTTAATAAAGCAAATATACATTGATGATATCTAGCCAAAAACTTTATTAAGCCTGTATAATCTTTTTTGTTATTATTAAATTTTTTTAAATATTTTTTATTTATTTCAAATTTTTTCATTAAGCAACTAATTCTTCCACTACATAATCAGCTGGAAGTTCTTCAAATGTTACATTTAAATCACACCATACATCAGCTGTTTGATATGCAGTTAATGTTCCAAATGGTATGTATATTGTTTCAGTTGCTGTTGATATTGCACTAACAGACACTAAAACAGGTGGAACTTCAGATAATATTGTTACAGAAGTTAAATTTTTACACATATAAAAAGCATTACTACCAATAAATTCTATACTATTAGGAAGAATAATTTCTTCTAATGAACTACAATTATGAAATGCTGTTGAACTTATTTCTTTAACAGAATTTGGTATTACAACCTCATTTAATGATGTACAACTATAAAATAAACCTGCAGGAATTATTTCAACATTAGGAATAACAAATTTTGTAATTTGAAAACAAGTATAAAATATGGCACTTCCATCAAGTTTAGTATTTTCTGACAATATAATATTCTTTACATATCTACAAGAATAAAAAGCACTTGAAGTAACAACAGAAATATTTTCTAAACAAATAATATTCCCTTGATAATTTGAAAAACCACTTGGGTCTCGAGGAGGTAAAGTTGAAGGATAACTAATCGTTGTAACTTCATAATCGTTTCCATCAATAAAATTACCATCATCATCTATACTATAACTTCTTGGTATTATTATTTCAGGTACAGTTTGATCTCCTATATAACCTGTACAAGCATTTCCATTAAATGTAAAATATTGTGCAGATGTTGTTTCAAGCTCAGTTTGATTATTTTCAAACTTTGCTACAATATTTACATTTTTTGTTACAGTGTATGTATAAGGATTTTCTGTTGAAATAAGCTCAGTGCTGTCATAAAAACCCGTAAAGTTATAACCTTCGTTTGCTGTTGCTTCTAAAACTATTTTACAATTTTCTTCATACTCTGTTTGTTCAAGAGCTATCACAGTACCACCTTCACTTGCTGTTAGAGTTACTGTGTAAACTTTTGGTGTTTCTACAATTTCTTCTAATGTAAATTTTGCTATTATTGTAACATTGTCGTTAACTGTATAAATATAAGGATTGTTTGCAGACAATAATTCATCTGCTACATACCAACCAGCAAAAATATATTCTTCTTCTGGTATAGCTTTTAACACTATCTTTTCTCCAGCCTTATATTCTGTTTTGCTTAGCTTATTTACTGAACCAGCTTTGTCGTCTTCTGTTTTTAATAATACAGTATGATAAGTTTCAGCCTGTGTTGGTTGGTGACTATCTATTAATATATAGCCACCAATCAATATTAAGCCTAAAAGAAAAGATATTAAAATTATCGTTCCTTTCTTCATTATTCAACCTCTTCTTGTGTAGGTTCTTCGTATGTGAATTTCATTGTAATTGTTATATTTTTATTTGCTGTAAAATTATAACTATTCAATGTTTCTATTTCTTCACCAGCTTCATTATAAAATCCTACAAATACTTCATTTTCACCAGCTTCAGCTGTAATTGTAACACTCGAATTAATATCTTTCTTTTCACTAGAAATTAAACTTGTCTCAACACTATCTGTATCTAAGTTTGCAACTTCTTTTAGTATTGTTACAACTGCTTCTGTTTCAGGATTATAGAATTTTGCTATAACTTTTTCGCCTTCAACTACTTTGTATTCGAATGGATTTTCAACAGCTAGAAGTTTTTCATCTTGATTAAAGTATGCCCAAAATTTATAGCCCTCTTCTGCAACAGCTGTAATTTTAACAGTGTCACCAATCTTAACTGGATTGTCTATTTTTTCAATGGCACCTTTTCCCTCTTCAGTCTCAACCTCTACTGTTGTATAATTTTCAGGATTTATCAAAGCTTGTATATCGTTAATATGATGATAAATCCCAAATCCTATTGTCACGACAATCGCTGTGGCAACAAGAAATAAAATTAAATTTTTAAATGATTTTATTGACATATTTTTTTCTCCTTTTTAATTATAAAAATTTATTTCGACTTTAACATTAAATTTTATGTTTGTTATCAAATCACCTCCTTCGTTATAAAAGTTAAACAAGGAAGCCAAATCTATGGTATGTATACCTTCAATTTGTGGAGTTTGACGATAGTAAATATCATATAAATTGTCTAACGAGATTGTTTGATTGTTTTTCAACTCTATTCTTTTAACAGCTGATTCACTTGTAAAATTCACATCTTCTAGTTTTTCAATAAACAATTTATATAGTCTTTCAAAATCTGAATCTGGGTAAGTATCATATTGTGCTCTTTCACGCCACAATGCTGGATTATCTAGCTCATTAGTTTCAAAATATAACTGCATTCTATATTCTAAAGCAATATTACCTTCGTTATATTCAAACATTCCTTTAAGATTAAATAAACTTGTTGCGTCTATAACATAGTCACCATCTTCATCTAAGTTGGGATCTTCTGGAATTGTGTCATCAATATCATAGCTTGCAATTACATTTATCTGCCCAGCATTTAAAAGTATGGGGGATTCCATATCATAAACAGGAACAGAATTATCAACCTCTACAAAATACACAGATGAAATGTTTATAGTTTTTTCTCCATTTTGTGTGTAGTTGTTTTCAAGTATGTTTAAAATATCATTTATTGGATTCCCTGAGACAGAAACAAAATTAGAAAATAATTCTTTATCAAAAGTAATTTTCTTTAATAAATCTGTTAAGTCTTGTTGTGAAATTTCTACTCGACTTGACAAAAATTCTTCATCAAAACAGTTTAAAAATGCTTTTTGAAATTTTCTACTAAGATCAAAGATTATATCTATTTGATCGTAATAACCAATAGTTAAATTTTCTGGAACATAGTCTGCAAAATTTGGATATAGGCTTGAACTTCTGTCAAAAGAAATCACTAATCTAATTTCTGCATAATCTCTTACATATGTTAATTTCACATCTCTAAATGTCTGAGTTAAATCAATAATCTTTATTTGTTCTTCTAAATATTCTTTTGTATACATCGTTTGTCCTTTGAATTTCGCAACTATTAATGTATCTTCTTTTAACATATACTTAAATTCAATGTCTGAGCTTATAAGTTCATCATCAATGTACCACCCCATAAAAGTTGAGTTGTTTATTGCAAAAGCTTGTAATTCTACTTCTCTATTTTTTAAATAAATTCCAGATGGAGTCTTTATTTTCCCTAATGTACTATCGTTAACACTTAAATTTAATACACAAGTCTCTTGTGTAGGTGTGATAACTGGATCTTCTATTGCTTCTTGTTTGGAAAAATTAATGGCCACACCTAAAAAAATTACTGCAAGAGCTAAAACTATAATGTAAATTATTACTTTCTTCATTTGTTCTTGCCTCCCTTGTTAATCAAACTTGCTATCCATTTAAAAGGAAGTGAAATTATTTTAAATAATAGCTTAATTATTTCCCACAAACCTTTAAATATTGTTGGAAGTAAAGGAGCTAAGATTATAATCAAAACTATAACAATTAAAATTATTAAAATTAATCTAAGCCAATCAAAATTAGCTGTTAATGGTGGTGTAATGTCTGGAATCACATTTATAGGATCAGCCACAACAGGTATCACTGTGTAATTCCCTTCTCTGTTAAAAGTTAGTTGTATTATGTCAAAATTGAAAAATACAGTTTGTATGGCCAAATACATATCACCATTTGGAATTTTTGAACCATTAGACATTACAGCCCCACTTGCTGAATAATAATCAGTTTGAGCAAATCTAAATATAAAAACTGTTTTACCTAGTAATTTTTGTTCAAAAAAATATGTTTTAAATTCTGGAACATCGCTTAAATTTATCAATAAACTATCTGAAATAACTTCATCTGATTGCTCTAAGTTTTGTTCATTCACCATTTGAATGGGACTTATGTTTTTTAAATCGCCATCTGTTTCAGGTGCCCAAAACCCATAATTTAAAAGTTTGTCCCACCAAGAGTGATTACTATCATAGGAAAGCATATCAAACTTGTCATCGCTATCTATCTCTTTTAAATTGTAACCTTTAATTCTTCCATCATCAACAGTGTCTTGAAATAAATCTGCACTTATATTATTAATTGGAAGTTTACCACTTTCATAGGATAAATCGTAATTATATATGTAATTAAGCAAGTCCTGTTCTTTAATCTCGAAATCTGTTAAACTAGCATTATTAGAACTAAATATATAATTAAGTTTTTCAAGATAATTTATTGCAGGTTGAGGTGAAATTAATCCTAGAGAACTAGTCCAAGCATTGTATGAATAATCATAAGTAGGAAGATTGTTGATTTTTCCTGCATAAAATCCATAAGGAATATCTTCATCATATCTTCCACCATTATCAATTGTCTGTCCTAAATATTCTGTTAAAGCTTCTTTTACTGTACTGTCTTTTACAACTGCAATAGGTGTAGTTTTGTACTCGTACCATTCTGCTTTTATTTTTTGTAATTTTCCGTATTCTTCAATTAATCTATTATCAACAGCAAAATATACAGAATTTATAGTATTTTGATGAAACATTCCTAAGCTTGAAACCACATCTGGCCTATAATAAGTTGAATTTACTTCCAACTCTATTGTTTCAAGTTCGTTTACTGTTGCCTGCAAAGTTGATTCTTCTTCATCACCAAAACCATTTGAATATCCTGTAAATTTCCAAGTTCCACCAATTCCATATTCTGTTGGAAGATTTTGGGAACTTTGTAAAATTTCAATACCTGAAATGTCATATCTTCTTTCTTCTTTGTCTACTCTATCAACAAAAGTTTTACCTTCGATTTCTATGTCGACAACTTTAAATTTTAAAAATAAGTTTTCATATTCTTCCTGAGAAGCATTTAAAAACTGTAATTGAAATTTAAAATAGTTGTTAGGGACTCCATCTTTGTTATATCCTATTGCCATTTGAATTTTATTTTGCACTGAACTTGTATCTATGTTAAGTTTCTGTGGATTGTATAAATAGATAAAAAGCCCGTAATTATCTTGCGAGCCTGTGGAAGAATAACCAAATTCTACAAAATTTATTATGGAAACCTGTCCGTTTTTATTTTCTGGATAGTTGTTTACATTAAAATTTTCAGCTGATGTCAAATCGTCAAAAACATTAGTTTTTTCATAAGCTTCTATATATGATGTAGAATTTTCAGCATAAACACAAACACTGTGTGTAGGAATAACACCACAAAGCAAAGCAATTGCTAAAATTAAAAACATTAATCTTCTCATTCACACCTCACCAGATTTTTGGAACTTGACAGTTTGCCAAAGCCACTGTTAACCAAACAACCACAAAAGCTATAATCAGCCATTTTATAATTTTCGCCATTAACGACCTCTGTTTTTGTTGTAATAGTTATGATTATTTGAGTGTTCATTTTTCTTAACTTTATTTATTATCCAAATTATAAATTTCACCATTGAATAACAAATGGCAACGACAATCAAAATAGCAACAATATACGCAAAAAACTTATGTACAGTCATTCCCTCGATTTCTAATCCTTTAGCAATCCAACTAAAAAAATTTGTCATTATATTTTCTCCTTTCAAAAATTCAATTAATTGGTGGTCAGATAAGGAATTGAACCTTAACGGAAGTCTGCAACCGTGCTCTAAGCTCTGACCATAAAGAGCTTTTAAGCTCTTTATTTTAAGGAGTGTTCTGTATGAAAAAGAACAATTACCTGTTGTGGAATCTAACCACTAAGTGTTAGGACTTAAAAAACACTTGAACATCACAGGCCCGAAAGAAAAGTCCCTGACCTTTTCTTTAATGAAATATAAAAAGAGAATAATGTTCTCAGCATACAGAATCGAACTGTAATACTTCCTCAGGGAGAAGCCCTTTGCTGAGTTAATATGGAAGACAACCTTCTTCCTTTTCTACTTTTGGCCATCGACTGTAATTCTCTTGAACTGGTACTATTTCTAAATTTGAAACACTATTATCAAATTTATTTCTGTTTAGATGGTCAATACTAAGACCAAGTTTTGATAATTCTTTAGACTCTGGTAAATGTCCGTTACAATCACCAAAAAGATAAACTACCGTAATATGAATAAATACATCTTTTTTACGACCATTTATATAAATCCCAACTCTCATATATCCGTGAGAATTTGGATAAGGTTTTAAAAATTTTTTATTTTTTAAACTATAAACTCGACCCAAATTACTAAATAAATATCCAGGATAATATTCTTTAAATACTTCCCCAAAAAGCTTTTGCATTTACACCTCATAGCTTTTCAATATGTTTTTTGCTTCTTTAAACAAGTCAACTCTTCCCAATAAATGATTATTTTTCTTAGTCACTAAATCGTAAACATATAAAATAGGCTCTAAGTTTTGACATTCTGCTGTGTGGAAATCTTTAAAAGCTTTTTCAACTTGAGAGTCTAAATATAATTTGTTTGGTTGGTCCTTTGCTTTTAAAACAAAAATAATATTTTTCATATATACCTCTTATTTTCCAAATAAAACAAACAGTGCTAGCTCATTATTTTTTGGCATTCTGCCGTTATACTGAACAAAATCAGCTATGTACTTTTCCACTTTCACACCCCCTTTCTATTGCTCTTCTTTCTAATTCAATCAAACCCGCCTCGTGACTTCTTGCACCCATTAAAATTTTTATAAACTCCAAAAAGTAATAATCATTCTGTAATATCTCTGTCATTGTCTGACTTTGTGGAGAAATTCTTACTTCAATTTTCTTT
Organism: uncultured Clostridia bacterium; assembly: GCA_944349805.1. Classification (GTDB taxonomy): domain Bacteria; phylum Bacillota; class Clostridia; order Christensenellales; family UBA1242; genus Caccopulliclostridium. The sequence continues at coordinate 19,884 of CALVNP010000041.1, read as the reverse complement.
TTCATTTTTCCTCCAAACAGTTTAAGATTTCAGTTTCTGATACATTAAGCACTTTTGCTAATGGTCTAACTTGACTAGCCAATAAAAACCTTTTACCATTTTCAATTTGAGAATAATTACCTTGATAAATATTTAAGTAACTAGAAACATTTTTTTGTGTTACGCCGTTTAGCTTCCTTAATTCTTTAAGCTTCATTATATCACGCTCCGAAATATTTATACCTAAAATATAACCATTCGAAATATATTTGTCAAGCAAAATATTTCATTTTTTTATATTTTTTAAAAATTTTTTATAAATATTGCAAAAAATATTTCAATATGATATAAAAATGCTATGTTTAGCAGTAGATTAAGAGAATTAAGAAAAGCAAAAAAGCTTACACAAAACGAATTGGCACATAGTTTAAATGTAGAGCAACCTACAATTGCTAATTGGGAAAAAGGTTTTAGAGTTCCTGACAGTTTAACAATTCAAAAAATTGCAGATTTTTTCAATGTTTCAGTTGACTTCATGTTAGGTAGAACAGAAAAAATCAAAGGCATCAAAATACCAGTTTTGGGCACAGTGCCTGCTGGTATTCCTATTGAAGCCATCGAAGAAGTGTTGGATTATGAAGAAATTACACCAGAAATGGCTAAAAGTGGTGAGTATTTTGGATTAAAAGTTAAAGGCGATTCTATGGCTCCAAACATTGTTGAAGGCGATATTTTAATCATTAGAAAACAAGAAGACGCAAATACTGGAGATATATGTGTTGTTATGGTCAACGGATATGACGCTACAGTTAAGAAAATAAAAAAAGACCTCAAAGGTCTTACACTTATCCCAAACAACCCCGCTTATGACATTGCTTTTTATTCAAATGATGAAATAGAACACTTGCCAGTAAAAGTAATTGGTAAGGCTGTAGAAGTTAGAAGAAGTTTATAAAGGAGAAATATTTATGTATAAAGATTTTGACGGAGAACAAATTCAATTAGTCCACTTTACACCTATAGAAAATAAAGAAACAAACGAAATTCAATCGTTAATAGATATGTTTACAAGTCAATATCTGCAGGTGGCTGGGCCTTATAATATTTGGTTTATTATTATAGGCATTTTAATTGGAATTTCTATTCCATTTTGTTTTGTAAATATATCTTGTGTAGCTATACCATTAATCGCACTTATTGTTTTAAGTATAATCGCAATAGTTAAAATAAATAAGTGCACACATTTAAAAAATCAGATAAGGATTGCAAAATCATTATTAATTACCGCAATACATAACGACAGTGTAAAACACGATGAAAAATTAAGATTAATTGAACAAGAAAGATTATTAGAATCTAAAGAAATGAAACAAGTTGAGATAAAAACAACTTTACAAGAAGGAAAACTTCCTTATAAACCAAAAAAATAAAAAATTAAAAACATTTTAGGAGCACTTTATGAACAAAAGGGCTGTTATTTATACACGCTATTCCACATCTAAACAAACACAAAATAGCACTGAAACACAAATTCAAAAGTGCTTAGAATTTTGTAAGGAAAAAAAACTTGATGTTGTTAATATTTTTAGTGATGAAGAAACCACTGGAACAAATACTAAGCGTGAACAGTTTTTAAAAATGATAACTCTTGCTGAATTAAAACAATTTGACTGTGTAGTTATTTACGATATAACTAGAGGTAGCAGAGATGTTGTAGATTGGTTCGAGTTTAGAAAAGAAATGCGAAAACTTGGAATAGAAGTTTTAAGTGCTACAGAAAGATTAGGAGATATTTATAATCCTTCTGATTTCTTTGTTGAATTAATTCAAATTGGTAGTGGCCAACAGTATGTTTTACAAGGAAGACAAAAATCTATTGATGGAAGAAATAATAAAGCTAAAAGTGGTGTCTTTTTAGGTGGTTATCCACCTCTTGGTTATGATATAGTAGAGCAAAAATATGTTATTAACCATAGAGAAGCCGAAGCTGTAAAGCAAATTTTTAATTTATATGATTCTGGCAAAAGTTATGACTATATTTTAGCAAGTATAAAACATTTAAACATTATAGGGAAAAGAGGAAAAGCTTTAAACAAAAATTCACTTTACTATATACTTAAAAACCCAAGATACACAGGAACATATATTTGGAACGAGCATTTGTATAAAGAAATGCATCATTATATGAAAAAAGCTCCAAATAAGGATATTGTAGTTATAGAAGACTCCATTCCACAAATAATAGATAAAGATCTATTTAACAGAGTTCAAGAAAAAATGAAAGATAAATCAGTTAGAAGCAGTAAAAATGCAAGACACAAATATTTATTGAGTGGGTTACTTGTTTGCGAAAAATGTGGAGGCAAATTTTTCGGCAACACTTCAAAAAATCAAAAAGGTATTGTTACCACTAGTTATATTTGCAAAAATAAGAAATACGGTTGCTCAATGTATAATGTTTCTGCAAAATTAATTGAAGACGAAGTTAAGCAAGCTATAAAAAATTTTATTCTAACCTTTAATAAAAAAGATTTCGTAGATAAATTTGTTAAACACAACCTTGCAGTTAATAGTAAGAGCTATAAAGATGAGTATCTAAACATTGAAAAAGAAATCTTTAATATTACTATTGCAATTAAAAAAGGTGTAGTATATGATGAATTATTAACAGAACTATCTGCCCTAAAATCTAGAAAAAGCGAACTGGACAAAATAATAAAAAAAGAAACGGCCAAAGAAGAGCTTTTGAAAATTTATAAAAATAATGTTATAGATATAATTGAAGAATTTTCAAAAGATTTGACTGACGAAAAAATAGAAAAATTAATTAAAAGCTTTGTTTTAAAAATTATTGTTAAAGAAGATGGAACCTCTGATATTATTTTAGGCATAAAAAATGCGACTTCTTTAGAAGTCGCGAATGCTACTGGTTGCGGGGGTAGGATTTGAACCTACGACCTTTGGGTTATGAGCCCAACGAGCTGCCGGACTGCTCTACCCCGCGTCAAAAACAAATGTATTATATCTCATTTATAACCATTTTGTCAATGCTTATTTTGTTTTTTATTTGAAATATTATACATTTATTATTTGTTTATAGTTCTTTTCCCTTCTCTTTTTCTACAACTTCTGCTCCAATTTTATAAGCATATGGCAAAAGCGAATGCTCCAAAGCTCCAGCAAAACGCAATCTAAAATCAAAATAATTCACTTTCTTATTTATTTCTACATAACCTTCGTGCATTGTGTAAAATTTCTTATAATATAATATACTTTCTTTATCTAGTGCCACCTCTAAGGTATTATCAGTTTTACTCTCTACTTCTTTTTTTAATTCTTTTACATATTTTTCAATCTCTGAAAATGTGGCAAAATCCACACCTATGTTTCTTTTTTTTATTACTAGGTAAAGCCCAATCAAAATACCTATATCTGTTCTTTTATTCAAAATAATCACCTTCTTTAAGAATTGTCGCAAAAATTTAAAGATTTGTCAATACCCAATTCTTAAAAAAATATGATTACATTTCTCTGTATAGTGCAACAGCCAATGCTCCTGGTCCAATATGACAAGACACACTTAGTGATAGTGGGTCACACCAACTGAATTGTATATCGGGTATAGCTCTTAAAACTTCCTCTTTAAATTTTTCTATTGCTTCTTTGTTATGTGTATATGCCATACACAATTTCATCTCTGATTTTATATCTTTAAATCTGTTATTTAAGTCATTTTTTATTGCTTCTATCATTGTTTGACAAGCTGATTTGACACTCATAACTTTTCTATAAGCATCAAGTTTTCCACCCTGTATTTGTAAAACAGGTTTTATATTTAAAAGAGTTCCAATTGCAGCTCCAGCTGGAGTTACTCTTCCACCCTTTTTTAAATATTTTAAAGTGTTGACCATTATGTAAATACTGCTATCAAATTTTGTATTTAAAAGAATTTCTTTAATTTCTTCAGCAGTTTTGCCCAGCTCTGCAAATTTTTTTGCTTCATAAACACTTCCCTTTTGAGTTACAGAAATCCTTTGATTGTCAACTACAAACACTTTTCCAGCATACTTATCTTCATTCGCAAAATTGAGGGCACTTTCACAGCTTTTGCTAAGTCCACTAGACATCGGTATATATATGATTTCATCATACTCTTTTAGAATAGAATCCCAAAAATCTTCAAGTGCACCTAAAGATGGCTGAGATGTAAACACATCTTCATTGTTCTTTAACTTTTCATAAAATTCTTCTTGTGAAAGATTTATATCTTCAAAATATTCTTCTTCTCCAATTGTAAATGGCATTGGTAATACAAAAATATTGTTTTCTTTAGCTTCTACTTGTGTTATTCCACTATTTGAGTCTGTTGCTATTGCAATTTTTTTCATTATTTTCTCCTATATCGTTATGATTAAATCATATTTCATCAAATTTGTAAAGTACTTTAACTTTTTCTTTTGTTTTGAAAGAAGCTTGTCAGCAATTTTGAACATTCATCTTGACATACCCCACCTTCACATATAACCTTATGGTTTAATCTTTTATCTTCAAAGATATTTTTGGTCAAATTACTGCTTGATGTCTTATCATAAGCTCCAAAAATACATTTTTTTATACGCGCATTAGCAATCGCCCCAGCACACATTGGACAAGGTTCAAGGGTTACATAAATTTCTGCATTGTCAAGACGCCAAGATTTTAGTTTTTTGCAAGCTTTTTTTATTGCTATGATTTCTGCATGATTTGTTGCATTTTGTGTTTTATTCCTTGTGTTATAAGCTTTAGAAATTATTTTGTCATCTTTTACTATTACGCAACCAACAGGAACTTCGTCCTTTTTCATAGCTATTAAAGCTAAATTTAACGCAAGTTGCATATAAACTTCTTTCATAACACTCCCCATATAAATGTTGATATTGTTATGCTTATACTCAAAATTAATGTACTATACAAAAATATTTTTTCAACAAAGGCAGGCCTTCTTGTTTGCGTTATATTTATTCCTAAATACTCAGTTGGTATTTTAATTGACAATTCCTTTACGGGATTATAGGAACTTTCTTCCATAACAACTTCTTCCTGCCCTTTACTATGTTGTATTTTATTTATATCTTGCGCTGGACTTCCCCAAATACTGCTTTTTAAATCGTTTACTAAATTTCCAAGTTTTCTTCCTGTTGTTTGTTTAAACAGAAGATAAACAAGCCAGCATAGTAAAAATATTGCACACATTAAAACCAAAAGTATTATGAGCATTGCAACAATCATATTTGAACCTGATACCAACTCTCCAATTTTAGATAAAAAGTCTCCTAGAAATAATTTATTAACACTTGCAAACTCCAAGTACACACTTATTGCATTATTCATAAAATGAACAATCATTGCAGGGAAAATACTGTTTGTTGATATTGTTAAAAATCCTAAAAGCGCACCTATTAAAGTTGCATAAAAGAACTGTTCTATGTTTAAATGCATAAGCCCAAACAAAAGAGCTGAAAGCAAAATTGCCTTTTTCATACCTAAGTCCCTAAAACCATTTAAAAGCAATCCCCTATGAGCGACCTCTTCACAAAAACCTGGTAAAACAGCTGTTGTTATTAAAGATACTATAAAGAGCCAAAAGGGGTAAGAAACTGTACCTGAAGATACCCCTGTGGAATAACCATACCCTAAAAGCTGTAATATAAAGCTAAAAAATGATGATACTGCTATGTTTAAAATAAAGACAATAATTCCTATTCCAATACAAATTAAAACACTTTTAAAGTTTATTTTATTAAATCTAAAATCTTTAAATGTTTGTTTTAGTTTTTGTTTTTTTAAGCCTGAAAACATTAATGTGGAAAGCAAAAACATAAAGCCAATTTGAATTAATGCGTTAAGCAAATAATTCCCAACACTACCAAGAAAATCAAAAAGTTTTAACGATGTTGAAATTCTTACCAATACAAATAAAACTATTAATGTAAAATATGTAATTGATGTATTAAAAAAATCCGTTTTTTGTTTCATAATGCAACAACTCCCAATCCACTCAAAATGTCTATTAGTAAAAATATTATTCCTAAAACAACTCCTAAAATAATTGGAAAGCTTGAGTTAACTTCATTATTTTTCATATTTAATATTTCCAACTGTTCTTCTTCCGAAAATACATACACTTTGTCAACATTTTTCAACAATTTTCCAAGCAACCAGATAGCAACAAATGCAACTATGCATATTGATATTGAAATTAACACAAATGCCCAAGTTGGTAAATCAATTACGAAGTTGAAATTTAAATAATTTAAAACAACAACAGTTGCATTGTTCATAAAATGAATTATCATAGGAGCAATTACGCTTCCCGTTTTGTATGCTGTAAAGCTTAAAATTAAGCCAAAAAGGAAAGGAAACAAGAGTTGTTGCAGGGACCCGTGTATAAGTGCAAAAAGTGCAGAAGAGATTAATATTGCCTTTATAGATCCTAGCTTTTTATATCCATTGAAAATAACACCCCTAAAAATCAACTCTTCCAAAATTGCTGGTACACCAGCCAACAACAATATATTTAAAATTAACCAACCAAAATTTGAAAGTGGAAGTGGCAACGATGTTGCAAGGTCATAGCCTATATAATTTAAAAAGATGTCAAAACTAGAAATCAATGGATTTATACCAAAAACACCCACAACAGCGATTACAATACAAATTAGAACATTTTTCCATCCTAAATTGAAGTTTATTTTGCTTGCTTTGATATAGTCCACATTCAAGTTGAAAATGGTGTAAACAATTAAAAATCCAATTTGTGCTAGCATAACAATTAAAATATTTACAAAGGTGTTTTCCAACAAAGACTTATAAGCTTCCTCTGTTTTTGCAAACATTGAAAGAAAAATAACAAAAATTGCACCAAGAACTTGAGGCACTAAAATGCTCCATAAATATATTTTTCCACTATCTGTTTTTGTGTAATAAAATTTTTTCAAAACAACTCCTTAGAATGCAAAAATTGTATATGTTCAGTATATAATATATTCTTCAAATTAACAAATAATTTATCTTTTTATATGCAAAATCTTCTTTGCTTTTTCGCTGTTTGGTTCACCAAAAAAGTTTGAATATATACTCTTTATAAGCACATTGTCGTGTGCACCTTTTATTTGATTTTTTAAATCACTATCAAAAAGTCCTTTAGCACGCTTTTTGACTATGTCTTGTTTATTTATTTCCTTTGGATATTGTGGCATACCTGTTCCGTTTACGCAACCACCAGGGCAAGCCATAACTTCAACAAAATCAAAATGTTCTCCATTTTTAATTCTTTCTAAAATTTCTTTTGCATTGTTAAGACCACTTGCTAAAACGACTTTTAAATTTTTTTCACCAAGTTTTATTTCTGCTTCTTTAATTCCATCAAGTCCCCTATTTATCTGATAATCTAAATATTTGATGTCTTTAACATTAAACTTTGCACTTAGAGTTCTTAAGGCAGAACTAAGAACTCCACCACTAGTTCCAAAAATTACACCACCACCAGAACCAAGACCAAACGCCTTGTCAAACTCAGTTTCTTCAAGATTTGGAAAATCTATGTTTTTGTCCTTTAGTAAGGCACCAAGCTCTTTTACTGTCAAAACGGCATCAACATCAAGTTTTTTACTTACATTAATTCCCTTTTTTAATCTTTCTAATCTTTTTGCTAAGCAAGGCATAACACATACAACAAAAATGTTTTCAGGATTTATTTTTAACATATCAGCATAATAGGTTTTAATCACTGCACCGAAAATTTGCTGTGGAGATTTTGTTGTGGAAATATTGTTAATAAATTCTGGATAGAACTTTTCTACATACTTAACCCAGGCAGGACAACAAGATGTTAAATGTGGTAAATTTTTATTTGTTATAACTCTATGTGCAAACTCGTTTGCTTCTTCCATAACAGTTAAATCGGCAGAAAAATCCAAATCAAAAACATCATCAAAACCCAACTTTTTTAAAGCAGTAACAAGCTTGCCCTTTAAGTTGAGTCCTATTTCCATTCCAAACATTTCCCCCATCGCAACTCTTGTTGATGGCGCACAAGCAGAAACAACCCTTAAATTAGGATTGTTGATTGCGTTTAAAATTAACTCTATAGAATTTTCTTGCTCTTTAATTTCCATAGTTATAATTTTAACAAAAAATATATAAAAATGTAAAAAGATTAAAGGTGTTTTATAAATAAAAAAATGGACAAGTTGTCCATTTTTGCTTATTTTAATTCAGCAGGAAATACATACGCATCAACCAGCATTGCATTGCTTCCATCTTTTATCAATTCAGAATACAAGGTTGGACTAGGAATTTCATAATCATTTTTTACAGCATACTTTAAAAATTCTTTTAAATAGTTTTTAGCAAACAAAAAAGCTTCCTCATAACTATCTCCTTCAATAACAAGCTCTAAGTCTGGAAAACTAACAACAACTTCACCATTATCTGATAAAAAGTAAGCTGGATAAACAAAATACATAGTTTCTTTTTTGTTCACTTTACACTCTCCTGTTTGAATATTATATCACACCAGCTTTATTTTAAGCAAAGAATTTAACAAAGATTTTAAAAAAGAAAAAACAGCTTAAAAAAGCTGTCCTTTCTAAAAAAAAGTAATGAAAAAGAAATTATCTCTCTGGGTATACAATATTGTTTTTACGGGTATAAATAGACTTTCTGTCAGCATTTACACCTTTAATATGCTTTACACTTTGATATTTTTTTGCAGTTTTTTCAAAGTCAGGAACTTCTTTTGTTTTATCAAAGGATAAATTGCCTGCAATAATTATATTTTCTGCATAAACATTTTTTTCAATTATGTCAAGCATACAAGGAATTAAACCAATAATCATATTTCCCCCTTCGAGTATTAGTACTATAACACAATAATTTTTATTTGTAAATACCTTTTTTAAAAAAATATTTTTTTCGACATTATTGACATTTTTAACTTATAACAATTCTACCTTCCAGCGCCTTAGAAAGAGTAACTTCATCAGCATACTCTAAGTCTGTCCCCATTGAAACGCCTTGTGCAATTCTTGTAACCTTAACACCAAGTGGAGAAAGCAATTTTGCAATATACATTGCAGTTGCATCGCCCTCTACATCAGGATTTGTTGCAACAATTACTTCCTTAGTATCTCCTGTGCGAATTCTGGACAACAATTCTTTTATTCTTAAATCGTCTGGACCTCTGTTTTCTAGTGGACTTAGCGTTCCCCCTAAAATATGATAAACTCCATCATAGTTTTTTACTTTTTCCATAACTGCAACATCTTTTGGATAAGCAACAACACAAATTGTTTGAGCGCTTCTGTTTTGACAAATTGAACACACATCTTTATTTGTATAGCTACCACAAATCTTACAAAATTTTGTTTCCGTCTTTGCTGTTAAAATGTTTTCTGCAAGCTCTTTAACTTCACTCATATCTGAATCTACCACATAATAGGCATATCTTTCTGCTGTTTTATAACCAACACCAGGTAGAGCTCTAAAAGATGCAATCAACTTTTCTATCGGTTCAGAATTTCTCATAATCCAATGTTAGCTCCTGGCAATTTTTCTTTTTCCATTTTTGTAATTTGATTTAAACAATCGTTTACAGAAGCCACAATCAAGTCTTCAAGCATTTCAACATCATCTGGATCAACAACCTCTGGTTTTAGTTTTATGGATTTAACCGTTCTATCTCCAAGCATTATGGTTTCCACCATACCACCACCTGCGCTTGCAGTAAATTCAGTGGAATTAATTTCTTCCCTAGCCTTTCCCATTTCCTCCTGCATTTTTTGAGCTTGTTTCATAAGTGCGCCAAGATTACCCCCAGCAAATCCACCACCAAATCCACCTCTATATCCGTTCATACATAACTCCTTTTAAACCTTTCTAAATTTTATTCCTAAATTTTTTAACTTATTAAAATCTTCTTGAATAAGTTCTTCCTCTTTTTTTGTTTTTACAAATTCTAATTCCAAATCCAGCCCTTGCCAACTGATAGCTTTTTTTATTTCCTGCTCATTCTCTTTTGAGGAAACAATATCAAAAAGATACTGTTCATTTGTTTTGATAATAAGACGCCCGTCAATTAATGACACATCTGTTATGTCTCCACATATAACGTGCAATGCAACATTTTTGTTTTCTCTTAAATAGAGAACCACCTTCCCCCAAATTGTTTTAACACTCAGTTTTTCAGACTGAATTATTCGTTTTTTTTTACATCAAACTCACCAAGTGCCTTTATTATTGCCGTTTCTACCAAAATTTTTGGAGATAATGAATATCTTAAATCAGCTTCAATAGAACTAAAAATTTTTAAATTTTCAATCAACCAAGATGCTTCAATTTTATCTGCTTGATTTTTGTACATTTCAAAAATTTCCGTTGGCAATCCCAAAATGGAATTTGGGTCAGATAGTGTTTTAATAACAAGCAAATTTCTAAAATGGACACTTATGTCCTTTGCAAATACGCTCATATTTTTTCCACTTTCCACAACACTGTTAACAATTTCAAAACATTCTCCAAGATTCTTTTCATATAGCTTATAAGTTAAGCTTAAGATACTTTTATAATCATTAAGCCCTAAAATTTCCATCACAGCCTTTAAAGTTATATTTCCATTTGTATAAGCCACAATACAATCTGCAACAGAAAGCGTGTCCCTTACACTGCCTTGTCCAGCCGAAGCTATTGCCGTTAATGCTTCCTCCTCATATAAAATATGTTCCTTGTCAAAAATGTATTTTAAATGGTTTTTTAAAACATTTAAAGGAACAAGCTTAAAATCAAACCTCATACACCTAGACAATATTGTTGCAGGTATTTTATGAACCTCCGTTGTTGCCAGAATAAAAACAATATGTTTTGGAGGTTCTTCAAGTGTTTTTAAAAGAGCATTAAAAGCACTATCGGTCAGCATATGAACTTCGTCTATAATATAGACTTTATACTTACAACTTACAGGTAAAAATTTTACATTTTCTCTTAATTCTCTAATTTCATCAACTCTGTTGTTTGAAGCTGCATCAATTTCCACTATGTCAATGTTTGACGGTTGTTCAAGAGCCTTGCAAACATCACAACTCATACAAGGTGAACCATTTTTATTATGTTCGCAATTTATCGCCTTTGCAAATATTTTTGCAGTGCTGGTTTTTCCTGTTCCCCTGCTTCCTGTAAAAAGATATGCGTGAGAAATTTTGCCAGAAATAACTTGATTTTCTAGCGTCTTAGTAATATGCTCCTGCCCCACAATTTCAGAGAAGTCTTTTGGTCGATATTTTCTATATAGTGCCTGATATTCCATACACAAGTATGATATCATAAATATTTTTTTTTTACAATAAATTTAACTTTAAAAAAAATCTTCAAGCAAAAAAACTCAAAGATTTTTATTATTTTTTATTATTAGACATAAATATTTTAATACCCTTTTAACATCATTCTATCTGCAACTAGTGCAATAAATTCTCCATTGCTTGGTTTATCATAAGTGTCGAAAATTTTTAAGCCAAAAAAGCTGTTTAAATTTATTATCTTTCCTGCATTGTAACCAACATCAATTGCGTGACGAATTGCTCTTTCAACTTTGCTAGCACTTGTATTATTTTCTTCTGCAACCATTGGATAAAGCGTCTTTGTGATACTACTAGCCAACTTTTGATTTCCTATAACTTTTACTATTGCATCTCTTAAATATTTATATCCCTTAATATTTGCAGGCACTCCAACTACGGTTATTATATCTGAAAGCGTCTGCTCTAACGATTTGTTTTCCATTTTATCCCCTTTAATTTTTACGCCTTTTGCACATTTTTATAACTCGCGAAATTATAATTACGCACTTAAAAAAGCAGTTTTTGTTTTGTTTTCAAAACATACATATAGTAGCATAAAACACCATAGCATACAAAATAAATGGGTTGACTTATTTTATCTATTTTATTACAAATTTAGACTAAATTTTCTAAATGTTTATATAAATTTACATTTTTTGTATTAAAAAAACGACCTTGCTACGCAAGGTCATTATTCTTGTAAAAAACATTGAATTACAATATTTTAAGCCTTAATTTCTAAAATTTTTAATGTACTAGGTCCTGCAGGTGTTTCCACAACAACGGTTTCACCAACCTTTTTACCTATCAATGCTCTACCAACAGGTGACTCATTGCTTATTAATCCTTTAAGTGGATTGCTTTCTGTTGACCCGATAATTTGATATTCAACTTCTTCATCAAAATCCGTATCATATATTTTAACAGTACAACCAATACTTACTTTGTCTGTGTTGATTTTATCTTTATTTATAATAACTGCATTGCGAAGTTTATTTTCCATTTCAAGAATTTCAGATTCTAAAAGAGCCTGTTCTTCCTTTGCAGCGTCATACTCTGCATTTTCACTAAGATCGCCATATTCCCTTGCAACGCCGATTTTTGCTGAGATTTCTGGTCTTCTAACTGTTTTGTAATATTCCAATTTTTCTTCAAGTTGTTTTTTCCCTTCTGGTGTTAAAAATGTTGCTGTCATATTGCCCTCCTTATAAAAAAATCAATCTTTTTGCAAAGACCATAACTTTTTAACAGTTTTGTTTACTAAATAAACAAACGAGATTATAGTCATATAATATTTTTTTGTCAAGAAAAATGTTAAAATTTTTTTGACTCACTTGCATATAATATGAAAATTTAGACAAAATATTCATAAATTTCAAATCAAGGAGAATTTATGATAACCTTTATATCTTTTGCCTTAATTATTGTAGGTGCTTTAAATTGGCTTTCCATTGGCGCCCTTCAATACGATTTTGTTGCTGGACTTTTTGGGACTCAAGCGAGTATGTTTTCTAGAATAGTCTATTTTTTTATTGGTATTGCTTCAGTGTGGATTGTTATACAGCTTATTCGTGGAAAAGGTAAAATTAAGATTAATGATGACGGATTTGATAAATCAAAGAAATTGAAAAATGATGAAAAATCTTATCAGAAATCCAATGTAGAAGCAGAAAAAGACTTTATACAAAGACAAAACACAAATAATCATTATGAAACAACGCACTATAAAGACACATCGCAATACGATGTTTATGAAGATAATGGAAGAAGATTTCCAAGAGATTTTTCTAGATACGAAGAACCAACAAAAAAAGAAGAGAACACTTTTGTCGATTATAAAAAACTTGGGTACAAGGATTTTAATGAAGAAGATTTAGATAAATAAAGCTAACTTAAAACATTCAAAGGACAACTTCCCTTTGAATGTTTTTGTTTAGAAATTTTCTTTTAATTCACACATTCAAGAGTTTGCCCGTAATTACAACATCAGCACCCGTATCTAATATATTTTTTATTACAACATCGCCAATTTTATATTCCTTTTTATAAATGCTTTTAATTTGCTTCAAAGCTTCATTTTGCAATTTTTTATCGATTGCAATATTTGTCTTCATTGTCAAAGTAAAATCATTAAAAACAACAGAAGTTGTTAAAACTCGTTTGGGCAAAGTAAACTCACTTATGCCATATTCCTTTCCTCTAGGACAAGTGTTTCCTGTTACAACAATTTCACCATTTTCTTTTTTTACACTAAGCCTGCAACCAATAGGGCAACAAATACATATCGTTTCCATTTTAATCTCCTATGTCAACAAATAAATCACCTTTGATTTTTTCATATTCAACTTCAATTTCTTGCATTTCACCTGTTGTTATACCAATACAAAATTTTCTAGCAATGTCCACATCTCCACATTTTACTACAATATATTTTTTTAAGAAGTTATCGTTTGCCCTTAAATAAATTGTAAACTTACCATCTTCCTTTTTGTTTATAAGCTGGGGCATACAATAGGAAATTTTGGCAGAAAAATAAACTTTAACTTTTTCATATCTCTTTGACATATTTAAAGCTTTTAATCCTGCAAACTTACCTGCAATTTCACCTTCTTCTGTTGCATTGTCGGCAAGGTCGTGAATATGAAGAACATTACCAGAAATAAAAATTCCTTCTACACTCGTCTGTCGTTCATCGTCCACTAAAACAAATTTTTCTCTTTTAGTTTCTTCTGGTAAAAGTGAATTTTCTGGAATCAGCCCAACGGAAAGCAATACACAGTCACATTCAATAAACTTTTCTGTTTCAGGTTTTGGATTCCTATTTTCATCAACTTCTGCATAGTAAACACCTTCAACCCTTTCCTTTCCAACAACTCTTGTAATTGTATGATTATACAAAAGTGGTATTTCAAAATCTTCAACGCATTGTCTTATATTTCTTCTAAGTCCAGATGAATGCCCCATAATTTCAAAAATACTTTTAACTTTCACGCCTTCAAGGGTCAACCTTCTTGCCATTATAAGACCGATATCTCCACTGCCCAAAATTACTGCATTTTTACCAGGTAGTTTTCCATAGAAATTGATCATTTTTTGAACTGTTCCAGCAGTGTAAACTCCTGCAAGCCTTTTGCCTTTTAAATAAATTTCACCAGCAGTTCTTTCTCTTGCCCCACAACATAACACAATAGCCTTGCATTCGATTTTTTCTTGACCGTTTGGAGTTATAGCATAAACTATATTTTTACCAATAAAATTAACATAGCTTTTTAATAAAACAGTTATATCTGATTGATATACTTTTTCTGCAAGTTTATTTGCGAACTCTGGACCCGTTAACTCTTCTTTAAAATGCTTTAATCCAAACCCATTGTGTATACACTGATTCAAGATTCCACCCAATCTTGATTCTACATCAATAAGTACAACCTTTGCCCCTTGTTTTCTTGCCTCCAAACTTGCAGACATTCCAGAAGGTCCACCACCAATTACAACAACATCAGTTTTCATAGGTACCTCCATTAAACATAACAAAACTATTTTTACTTTCTTTTTTTACATCTTCAAGTTTTAGTCCATATCTTTTTGCAATCAGCTTGCAAACTTCAATCATACATTGTCCACCTTGACATCTTCCCATACCAGCTCTCACTCTTCTCTTTACAGCATCAACGGTATAACAAGGAACGGGAGAGTTTAAAGCTCTTATAATTTCATTCTCCCCAATTTTTTCACATCTACACACAATGCGCCCACTATCGCCTTGGAAATAACTGTCTCTTGGAATTAAGTTTATATCTTTATTCTTTTCACAAAAAAGCTCTTCAACAACATACTCAGCAATTGCTGGAGCAGATGTCAGTCCAGGTGAATTTATTCCAGCAATTAAAACAACATTTTCATTTTTATCACTTTTTTTGACAATAAAATCATCTCCCACACTAACTCTTATTCCAGAAAATTGACGAATATTTTTATTTAAAGGAACATTTTTAAAAGTACTTTTAATATAGCTTAAAATTTTATCAATACCATTATTTGTTGTCTCTGTATCGTAATCATCAATATCTTCTGCCGTTGGGCCTAAAAGTATGTTACCATCAATTGTAGGAGTTGCTAAAATACCCTTTCCTAATGCCGTTGGAAGTGGAAAAACAGACAATTTAACAAAGTCTGATTTGTCTATTACAATATATTCTCCTCGTCTAAACTTAATCGGAAATTCTTCCACATTTAAAAGCTTAGAAACTTCATTAAATCCTGCTCCAGCACAGTTTACAACTTTCTTGCAAGCAACCTCATCATCTTCCCCACACATAGTAAAAATACCATCACTAAATGTAAATTTATTAATGTTAAAGTCTAGTTTTACAACTCCACCATTCTTTACCCCCTCTTCTGCAAGAGCAATAGCAAACATATAAGGTGAAATCAAGCCTGCCGTCTTTGCATAAAGCCCATATTTTATATCTTCACTAAGATTTGGAACAAGCATTCTAAGTTCTTCAGTACTTACAATTTTTAAATCCTTTACTCCATTATTTATTCCCCTTTCATAAAGGGCATTGAGCTTTTCAATGTCATTTCCGACAACAACAGCTCCCGTCCTTTTAAATGGAATTTTTAATTGTTTTGCAAGGTCTTCAACAAGGTCGTTCCCTCTAACATTGAATCTAGCTTTTAAACTACCTGTTTTGGCATCAAATCCTGCGTGTATAAGCCCACTATTTGCCTTTGTGGAACCTGTTGATAAGTCAAGTTCTCTTTCAATTAAAACACAAGATTTTCCTTTTCTTATAATTTTATTAAAAATGGAAGTTCCAACAATGCCACCACCAATAACGGCATAATCAAAAACCATATTACCCCCTTAAAAATCTACTTAATGTTAATAACACAAAGCCTATGTAAAGCCCTTGTTGCAGTTATATATTCGGTGTTTTTTTGCAAATAGTTTATAGGTTGCTTTCTTACGGAAATAACACAATCAAACTCCAACCCTTTACATATCGTTGAAGGTAGTATTATAGTACCTTCTGGCAACTCACTTGTAGAATCAGAAACTAAAATTGCATTTTCTAAGTCAGAATTATTTATATATAAATTTTCTGCTTCTTTCATTGTTGGAGTTATAATTGCAATATGTTTAAACCCTTTTTCCTTGCATTCTTTAATTTCTTCATTAAGTTCCGAATTTAAATTTTTGCTATCAATAACCTTAACTTCATCTCCGTGTCTATCAAAATTGATTGCCCCTTTAAGACCTATCAAATTTTGACAATACTCTGTAATTTCCTTAGTCGAACGATATGTTTTTGCAAGTTTTACAAGCTTAGCATCATTTAATTCCTTTGCTAAAATTTCTAAATATTGATGATTTAATATTCTTTCTACACTCTGATATATATCGCCCAATATGGTTTTTGGACAAGGGAATCTCTTTGAAATTAAGCTTAAAGCAATTTCACTATAATCTTGCATTTCATCAATAAGAGCAAATTTTACTTCTTTAAACTGAGCAGTACCCAAAAGAAAATCCTTAATATATAAGATAGGAGCAACATCTTCAAAGTGTAAAACATTCTTGCCTGCAAAAATATTTAAACTCATACCAATAGCATTTAAAAATGTTAAATAAATTTCCGTAATATTTGTGATTTTAAACATCCCTAAAAGCACTTTTTTTATTCTAGTCGACAAAGCTTCCACATTTTTTTGTTCAAGCTCAATTTGGTCTATAATATAGTCAGCAATCCATTCTATTCTGATGGAAGGAACCTTACTTTTGTACCTTTCATTGTAAAGATTATTTATTACATCTGCCTTTATTTTTTTGTCACCCAAATTAATATCTTTTGCTTCAAAACTCAAGCTTGTAACATTGTTCAAAAATGTTTTTAAGCTTTCAAAAAATTCTTGTCCTTCTTTATAGCTAACTTCCTTTGCTCTTTCAACATTACCCAAAAGCAAATCTTCAATCATATCGGTCCTGCTTTCAAAATTGATTATACTTTTAAGTTTTTCTTTTGCAATTTCCTCAAATGTTGTAGACTGAACATTTTGTTCTCCAAGCTCTGGCAAAACATCTGAAATATAGTCCGAAAAAAGTGGACTTGGCGAAACAATAACAATATCTTTTGAAGAAATTTTATTTTTATAGAGTAAGTAGGCAACTCTATGAAGAGCTATTGAAGTTTTACCCGAACCTGCAATTCCCTGAACCAAAATATTTTCAAAATCTGAACTTCTTATAATTTGATTTTGTTCTTTTTGTATTGTTGAAACAATTTGTTTCATTTTGGAACTAGAATTTTGCCCTAATGTGTTTTGCAAAATTTCATCATTAATTGTTAGCGAACTGTCAAAAGCATAAACGAGCTTTTCTCCTTCAACTTTGTACTGCCTTTTAAGGTTTATATTTCCCTTTATTAATCCATCAGGAGCTAAATACTCAGCTTGTCCCAACTCATAATCATAATAAATACTAGAAATAGGAGCTCGCCAATCTAAAACATAAGGAAATCCATTGATATTTTCTAAATAAGAAATACCAATATAACAACTTTGATAAGAAACATCATTATCAGCCTTAAAATCCACTCTTCCAAAATATGCTCTTTCGCTCTGTTTTGAAGTTTTAAAAATTGCTTGACCAACACCCTCTTTTTCAAGATTTAAATTGTCAAGCAAATTTCTTTGCACGGCAGCTTCTTGAGCATCCATATCGTAAAAATTATCTGCTATAAACTTTGAAAGTTCGTGAGTTCTCTCACTATAATTTTGATATGTTTTATTTAAAAAATCCAACTTGTTTTTTAAAGCATTAGAAACATTTTGTAGATACAATTTTTCTTTATCTAATTCATCTTTTTCCAACATTAAATCAAGCTCCCAAACTTATCTACTGAAACCCTTCCCTGCATAATTTCATAACTATATTTACCTAGTGTTTCATTTTGTTTTTCTTTGTCTAAAATTCTAGCAAAATCGGAATATGTCACATTTGCAAGTCCTTTAATTCGTGAAGGTTTAACCGTTCCTTCTTTTGATAGTTTAACTCTACCATTATAATCCTTGAACATAAAATCAATTACATTATAATTGGGCATAAAATTTACATACTTATAAGAAATTAATCTTGCAATTTGGTAATCATCTGAAAGGGAATAATATTCAACTTGCATATTTACTGTCTCATCTATATTATTTTTTACATCAACAAAAATATAAGATGTTTTGTCATCAAAACTTATAATATATGTATTTGAAAAATCATCTTCCTGCTCACAAGAAGTTATTATGGTATATTCGTTCAACCCTGTACTATCATTAACATTAACCACTAAGGAATATTCTATAAGCAAATTATCAAGTGTTTTAGTTTCATTATTATCAACCCAAACTGCATTATCGCATTCTACGCTATACCTATATTCTTCCCCCAATTTTTGCCCATTATTTGCAAAATATCTAAAACATAGTGGTGACTGTGTTGAAAAGCAATTAAAGTTGATATCTTGATAATATACCACTTGATCACTTGTTGGTTGTCCAATTTCAAAAACGGGCATTGTGAACAATATTAAATCTTGCAAGATTTTATAATTCATCATATTATTCGTAAAAATCATTGCTTCCGTTGTTACTGAGGTGTTATAAACTGATTCAAAATTAGAAATAAAGTTATTATACTTTGATGATATATTTACATACTCATCAAAAATGTTACTTTCTTCAAATTTTTGCGTTGTAAACACAATTCCACTTTCCCCACAAGCCGTAAAAAAAGTCAAGCTTAAAACTGCACATATCAACAAAACAATTTTTTTCATAAAAACTCCTTCTACATTTTTGGTGATTTATTCTTTCGTTTATTGTAAGCTTCAATCTTATTCAATTCGCCGTTTTGTTCTTCTTTTTGTTTTTCTTTTTTCTTTTTACTTTTTTCTTCTTTTTTATTATCGATTTCTTCGCTACCATTATCTTTTAAATTTGCAGAATCTTCCAAATCATAAATCAAGTTTTGATTGTTTGTCATACTTGAAATAAGGTTTCTGTAAAGTTCTTTACCTTCGATGTTAGCGTGTCCACTTTCTAAGTAAGAAATATAACCATCGCAAACAGCTAAGAACATATCTTCTTTTATAAAAATTGGAATGTTTAAAGACAAAAGTTTATTCTCTACATCTTTTGCTTCCATTTCAGGAAGTTTCATACCAAGATCTTTAAACTTTGCGTGAAGTTTCTTCTGTTCTATTTCAATTTCTAAACTATCAGAAAAACTTACACTTGCTCTCATTAAACAATACGCAGTTTCTAGATCTGACTTTTGCTCAAAGTAATAGCTTAAATCTTTATATATTTCAGCGAACTGCTGTTGTGTATAGGCATAATCAAATGCACTTATCAAAATTGACTTGTAATTTTCCAAGTTTACATTTTTTTCTAATTTAGCCTCTAAAATTTTTGCCACAACACTTACGGGATTTATTGTCAATAAAAATTTTAAACTGCGTTTTGCTTCTTTTGTTTT
>CALVNP010000040.1 GCA_944349805.1 uncultured Clostridia bacterium | reverse complement strand
CACAAACAAGGGTATACTCACAGACAAACAAGCAAGAAGTCAAGGAGTGGGCGGAGAAGTGCTCGCTTACGTTTGGTAGGAGGTCAGATATGTCTAGAATAGGAAGAAAAGAAATAATCTTACCTGCAGGCGTGACTGCAACAGAAAACAATGGTGAAGTTACGGTTACAGGTCCAAAAGGGACTCTTAAACAAAAAGTTCAAAGAGTTATTAAAGTTAATGTCGAAGGACAATCTGTAAAACTTACCCGTCAAAATGAAGAAAACGAAACAAAAGCTTTGCACGGTTTATATAGGGCACTTATAGCTAATATGGTTAAAGGAGTTAGCGAAGGTTATTCCAAAAGCTTAGAAATTAAAGGTGTTGGTTACAAAGCATCTAAACAAGGAAACAAACTTGTTTTAAATCTTGGACTTTCCCATCCTATTGAAGTTGTTGAAGAAAATAATATTAAAATTGAATGTCCTTCAGCAACAGAAATTAAAGTGACAGGAATTGATAAACAAGCTGTTGGTCAATTCGCTGCAAAAATTCGTGATCTTAGACCTGTTGAACCTTATCATAATTATGGTATTCACTATGTTGGTGAAAGACTTATCCATAAAGTTGGTAAAACTGCAGGTAAAGGTAAAAAATAAGAGGTAAGGAGCTAGTAATATGATTAATATAAAGGATAAAAACAGAGAAAGAGTTGTTCGTCACGCTCGTGTTAGAAAAAATCTTTCTGGTACAGCTGAATGTCCAAGACTTTCAGTTTACAGAAGTTTAAATGGTATCTATGCTCAAATCATTGATGACACAAAAGGTGTTACACTTGCTAGTTGTTCTACTCTCGAAAAAGACATTCAAAACGAACTTAAAGGCAAATCAAAAATAGAACAAGCAAAAGTCGTTGGAGCAAAAATTGCTAAACTTGCACTTAAAAAGGGTGTTGAAACCGTAGTTTTTGATAGAGGTGGATACATCTATACAGGAAGAGTTGAAGCACTCGCTCAAGCAGCTAGAGAAGCTGGTCTTAAATTTTAGGAGGGAACTGTGGAAGAAGTAAAAAAACAGGATAGACAAGAGAAAAAAGAGCGTCCAAGACGCGAAGAACGCCCAAAGCGTGAAGATGATGGCATAGAAAAAAGTCTTGTTGCAGTTAGAAGAGTTACAAAAGTTGTTAAAGGTGGAAGAACAATGCGTTTCAGCGCTCTTGTTGTTGTTGGCGACAAAAAGGGCAATGTTGGACTTGGTATTGGAAAAGCATCTGAAGTTCCAACTGCAATAGATAAGGCAACATCAACTGCAAAAAAACATATGATTCACGTTCCTATTGTTGATGGAACTATTCCACACGAAATGATTGGAAAATATGGAACATCAAAAGTTCACTTGTTCCCAGCAAAACAAGGTACAGGCGTTATCGCAGGTGGAAGTGCTCGTTCAGTTTTGGAACTTGCAGGTGTTAAAGATGTTGTTACAAAGATTCACGGTTCAACAAACAAAATTAACTGCGTTAAGGCTACAATCAGAGGTCTTGCAGAAATGAGAACTAAGGAACAAATCGCTAGTATGCGTGGACTTCCTGTAGAGGAAATATAGGAGGCGAGCTATGGCTAAAAATTTAAAAGTAACCTATGTTAGAAGTGCTATTGGTTATAATAAAAATCAATATAAAATTTTGGAAGCACTTGGACTTAGAAAATTAAATCAAACAAAAATTTTACCAGATAATGAAAGTATTAGAGGCAGTCTTTCACACATCAGTCATTTGGTAAAAGTAGAAGAAGAATAGGAGGCAACTATGAATATTCAAACACTTAAACCAGCTGATGGTTCTCGTCAAAAATCTGTTAGAATTGGTAGAGGAATTGGCTCAGGAATTGGTAAAACTAGTGGTAAAGGTCATAAAGGACAAAATGCTCGTAGTGGTGGTGGTGTTAGACCAGGATTTGAAGGTGGTCAACTTCCACTTGTTAGAAAACTTCCAATTAGAGGATTTAATAATAAAAATTTTAGAAAAGAATATTCAACAGTCAATGTTGGTGATCTTGAAAGTTTTGAACCAAACACTGTTATTACACTTGAACTTTTATATGAAAACAGAGTAGTTGGGAAAATGCTTCCTTATGGGCTT
Source organism: uncultured Clostridia bacterium (assembly GCA_944349805.1). GTDB lineage: Bacteria > Bacillota > Clostridia > Christensenellales > UBA1242 > Caccopulliclostridium. The sequence goes on along the minus strand of CALVNP010000040.1, from coordinate 8,232 downwards.
AAAGTACTTGCAGGTGGAGAAATAACAAAACCACTTACAATTCAATGTAAAAAATACACTGCCGCAGCAAAGGAGAAAATCGAAAAAGCTGGTGGAAAAATAGAGGTGATTTAATGTTTAAGACCATTGCAAACGCATTTAAAGTAAAAGAAGTTAGAAATAAAATTTTACTCACACTTTTACTTTTGTTTATTTTCAGAGTTGGATGTTGGCTTCCACTTCCTGGAATTGATATAAGCGTTTTTCAAACAACAACAACAGATAGTCAATTTTTAGGATTGTTAAGTTCAATCAGTGGTGGAGCTCTTGCCAATGGTTCAATTTTAGCTCTTGGTGTTTCACCATACATTAGCGCTTCAATCATAATTCAATTACTTACTGTTGCAATCCCTTCACTTGAAAGGCTTTCAAAAGAAGGGGGAGACGAGGGAAGAAAGAAAATCAATCTTTACACTCGTATTGCTGCATTGGTTTTATCAGTAGCACAAGCAATTGCTATTGTGGTTGCATTTAAAGATTATTTAACTCCAAATGCAACACTGTGGACAGGAGCACCAATTTGGCTTATGGGAACAATAATATGTCTCATTTTGATTGCAGGTGGTATGTTTACAGTATGGCTTGGTGAAAGAATCACAGATTTAGGTATAGGAAACGGAATGAGCTTGTTAATCTTTGTTGGTATATTATCAACAGCAGGTTCTGCACTTTTGACTGCATTTACAAATGTAGCATCTGACATTAATTATTTGTGGAATATTTTAATATTTGTTGTTGCATTATTGCTTGTATTTGCTTTAATCGTTTTTGTAGATTTAGGTGAAAGAAGAGTACCTGTACAATATGCAAAACAAATTAAGGGCAGGAAAATGTATGGAGGACAAAGCACCTATATTCCAATTAGAGTTAATGGTTCAGGGGTTATGCCAATAATTTTTGCGTCAGCATTACTTACATTCCCACAACTACTTATCAGTATTTTCTGGCCAGATGCTTTAGAGTGGTATACAACTTGGCTTGGTTCAGGCTCTTGGATATATATTGTTTTAACTGCATTATTAATTTTATTCTTTGCATATTTCTATTCAAAGATAACATTCAATCCAGATGATGTAAGTAGAAGAATTCAGCAAAACGGTGGATTTATTCCAGGAATTAGAGCAGGTAAACAAACTAGTGAATATTTGGGAAGAATTTCAAATAGAATCACACTTTTTGGTGCAATATTCTTAGCATTTATTGCTCTTGTTCCAAGTTTAGTATTTAAAGGTATTGGTGGAACAGGAAGTATAGATAGCTTGCTTGTAAATGCTTTCAGTACAACAGGACTTATGATTGTTGTTTCCGTTGCGCTTGAACTTGACAAGCAATTAGATGCTCAAATGTTGATGAGAAATTATAAAGGATTTTTAAAATAAAATTTGTGGGAGCTTTTTTAAGCTCCCAATGCAAGTTTTAAAATTTAAGGAGGTTTTTAGTGAATATTATTATGTTGGGTGCGCCAGGTAGTGGCAAAGGGACAATGGCAAAATTAATAGCAAATGATTTTGAAATTCCACATATATCAACAGGTGATATTTTTAGAGAAAACATTAAAAACCAAACTGAGATTGGAAAACAAGCTAAGGAACTTATTGATAAAGGTGAACTTGTTTCTGATGAAATCACAATTAAAATTGTTGAAAACAGATTAAAAGAAGATGATTGTAAAAACGGTTTTATTTTAGACGGATTTCCAAGAAATTTAGTTCAGGCAAAAGCTCTTGAAAATTTTGCTAAAATTGATAGGGTAATTCTTCTTGAAGTTCCTGATGAAGAGATTGAAAGAAGGATAGTTGGTAGAAGAGCTTGCAAAAATTGTGGAGAAATCTACAATATTGACACATATAACAAAAAAGCTTGTGAAAAGTGTGGTGGAGAGCTTTATCAAAGAGATGATGACAAGCTTGAAACAGTTAGACATAGATTACAAGTATATAAAAAACAAACAGCACCACTTATTGAATATTACAGAGATAATATTTTTAGAGTTGAAGGAAAGGAAACAGCACAAGAAACTTATGAACCTGTAAAAATAGAACTTTCCTTGGTGAATTAAATGATTGTAAGAACTCCTGATGAGTTAAGTTTAATGCGAAAAGCAGGTGAAATTACAAGAGATGCATTAAATTATGCAAAAACTTTAATAAAACCGAATATTTCCACATTAGAACTTGACAAAAAAATTAAAGAGTATATAATAAGTTGTGGTGCAGTTCCATCTTTCTTAAATTATGAAGGATATCCAGGGAGTATTTGTGCTTCACCAAATTGTATGGTAGTACACGGTATTCCTTCAGATAAGATAATTTTAAAAGAAGGGGACATTATTAGCATAGATGTCGGAGTCAATTATAAAGGTTATAATGGAGACGCCGCAAGAACTTTCCCTGTTGGTGTTATTTCAGAAGAAAAAGCTAGACTTATAAAGGTTACGGAAGAATGCTTTTTTGAAGGAATAAAACACTTAAAGGTCGGGAATAGATTGGGTGAACTTTCAAATGCAATTCAAGTTCACGCAGAAAAAAATGGCTACTCAGTTGTAAGAGAACTTGTTGGTCACGGCATAGGAACAAAAATGCACGAATGGCCAAATGTTCCAAACTATGGCAAAAAAACAGATGGCCCAATTTTAGTGGAAAATATTTGCTTGGCAATTGAACCAATGATAAATATGGGAAAGAAGGACATCTATTTGCTAGAAGATGGTTGGGGAATTATTACTCGTGATGGAAAACCATCTGCACATTACGAAAACACTGTTATATTAACTTTAACAGGAGTTGAAATTTTAACTTTATAAGGAGATTGTATGTCAAAAGATGATGTGATTGAGTTTGAAGGAGTTGTTGAAGAAGTTCTTCCAAACACCACATTTTTAGTGAAGTTAAGCAATGGGCATACCATAACAGCTTACATTTCAGGAAGATTAAGAATGAACTATATTAAAATTCTTGAAGGTGATAAGGTGAAAATTGAAATGAGTCCTTATGACTTGACAAAAGGTAGAATTACTTGGCGTGCAAAAAACTAAATTAAAGTGAAAAGGAGAAATTATGAAAGTAAGAGCTTCAGTAAAACCAATGTGTGATAAATGCAAGGTTATTAAAAGAGAAGGAAAAGTAATGGTTATTTGCTCTAAGGACCCAAGTCATAAACAGACACAAGGTTAAAAAATGTCGTTGCCAAAAGCGGCTGAATTTTTTGGCGCGTTAAAATATATTAATTTAAATTCGGAGGAAAATAAAAAATGGCAAGAATCGCCGGCGTAGACTTACCAAGAGAAAAAAGAATTGAGATTGGTCTTACCTATGTTTACGGAATAGGACTTAAAACATCTCAAAAGATTTTAAAAGAAACTAATATTAATCCTGACACTCGCGTAAAAGATCTTGATGAAAACGATGTTGCAAAACTTCGTAACTACATCGAGCACAACTATGCAGTTGAAGGAGATTTAAGAAAAGAAGTTTCAATGAACATTAAACGCCTAACAGAAATAGGCGCTTATCGTGGTGTTCGTCATAGAAGAGGACTTCCAACTCGTGGACAAAACACCAGAACAAATTCTAGAACAAGAAAAGGCCCAAGAAAAGTCGTAGGTGGAAGTTCTAAGAAAGGTAAATAGGAGTTAATGTATGGCACCAACAAAACAAGTTAAGAAAAAAAGAGTAAGCAAAAACATTGACAAAGGTCAAGTGCACATTCACGCATCATTTAATAATACATTAGTTACTTTTACAGATATGGAAGGTAATGCAATATCTTGGGCAAGTGCAGGAATGCTTGGATTTAGAGGTTCTAAAAGAAGCACTCCATATGCTGCTCAACAATGCGTTGAAGCTGCTGCAAAACAAGCAAAAGAACACGGAATTAAGTCCGTTGAAATTTATGTAAAAGGGCCAGGCAACGGAAGAGAAGCTGCAATAAGAGCAGTTGGAACAGCTGAATTTGATGTAACACTTATTAAAGATGTTTCACCAATTGCACACAACGGATGTCGCCCACCAAAACCAAGAAGGATATAAAAGGAGAAAAAGATGGCAAAGTTAATAGGACCAGATTGTCGTCAATGCCGTAGAGAAGGTTGTAAACTTTTCTTAAAAGGTGAAAGATGTACAACAAAAAAATGCGCTATGGAACGCCGTCCGGTAGTTCCTGGTCAACACGGAGCTGCCAGAAAGAGAGTTACTCAATACGGAACACAACTTCGTGAAAAACAAAAAGTTAAAAAAGCTTATGGAATTCTTGAAAAGAAATTCAGAGAATACTACGAAGAAGCAGAAAGAATGAAAGGCGTTACTGGTGAAAATATGTTATCTCTTCTTGAAAGAAGACTTGATAATGTAGTTTACAGAATGGGAATAGGAGCAAGTCGTTCTGAATGTCGTCAAATTGTAAACCACGGACAAATTACAGTTAATGGAAAAAGAGTAAACATACCTTCTTACCAAGTAAAAGTTGGCGATGTGATTGCAATCAAAGAAAACAAGAAAGACCTTGAAATGTTCAAACAACTTAAAGGAATGAAAATTGTAATGCCAAAATGGCTTGAATTTAATTCTGAAAAGCTTGAAGGTAAAATTTTAGCTCTACCAAAGAGAGAAGATATAGACCTTAACATTCAAGAACATTTAATCATCGAGTTGTATTCGAGATAATAAAGGAGATTTTGTTATATGATGGAAATTGAAAAGCCAAAAATTACTTGTGAAGAAACAGAAAATGGTGAATTTGCAAGATTTGTGGTTGAACCATTAGAAAGAGGATATGGAATTACACTTGGTAACTGTATGAGAAGAACTCTTCTTGGCAGTCTTCCAGGAGCTGCAGCAATTGGTATTAAAATTGCAGGCGTTCAACACGAATTTTCAACAATTCACGGTGTAAGCGAAGATGTTGTTGACATTGTGTTAAACATAAAAAAATTAGCTGTTAAAACCACATCTCAAGAGATGGATTTTATGACAACTCTTCATATAAAAAAATCTGGGGCTGGAGAAGTTACGGCAAAGGATTTTGAATTTAATGATCAAGTTGAAATTTTAAACCCAGATCTTCATATTTGTACATTGGATTCAGATGCTTTTCTAGATATGGAAGTTTTAATTGCAAGAGGAAGAGGCTATGTTCCTAATGTATTAAATAAGGAGAGAATTGAAAATCTTGAATATATTGCAATTGACAGTTTGTATTCACCTGTAAAAAAAGTTAATTACAGTGTTGAAAGCACTCGTGTTGGTCAAAGCATAGATTTTGATAAGCTTATTTTAGAAGTTGAAACAAATGGTACAACATCTGCTAGAGACATTGTTGCACTCTCAGCAAAAATTATTGAAGAACATATTCAGTTGTTTGTTGACCTTTGCGAATCTATGAGTGGTATGAGTTTTATGGTTAACTCTGATGAAGATAACCAAACAAAAGTTCTTGAAATGCCAATCGAAGATATGGAACTTTCAGTTCGTTCATATAACTGCTTGAAAAGAGCTAACATTAACACTGTTGAAGATTTAACTAAAAAATCTAGAGCTGATATGTTAAAAGTTAGAAATTTAGGATTAAAGTCTATTGAAGAAGTTATTCAAAAACTTGAAAGTTATGGCTTGGGTTTAAGAGCTGACGAAGACTAAAAGGAGAAAAAAATGGCAAACGATAAATTAGGATTGCCTACAAAAGAAAGAACAGCACTACTTAGAAATCAAGTTTCTAATCTTTTGTGGTATGGAAAAATTGAAACAACCTTGGCAAGAGCTAAATCTGTTAGAAGTAAAGCAGAAAAACTTTTGACACTTGCTATTAACTCTTATAATGACACTGTTAAAGTTGTTAAAACAATAACAGATTCTAAGGGCGCTAAGGTTAAACAAGAAGTTATAAACGATGGACCAGCAAAACTTGCTGCAAGAAGAAAAATTATGTCTTATGTTTACGACATTCAAGAACAGAGAAAAGATAAAGAAAGCATTACTGCTTTTAAAGCTAGAACTCAAGGCATAAATCATCCACTTGTTGAAAAGATTTTCAATGTATATGCACCAAAATATGCTGAAAGAAATAAAGAACAAAACTGCGGTGGTGGTTATACAAGAATAATCAAGTTGGGCGCTCGTCGTGGTGACTCTGCTGAAATGGCCGTTGTTGAATTGGTATAACTTTTTATTACAATTTAAATTAATAAATTTTAACTTTAAGTAAGCTTTTTTAAAGCTTGCTTTTTTTCTTTCTTAAAAAATTTGTAGAATTTTAAAAAAAGTTTACGAAATATCGTAAATTTGTTTGACTTAATTTTTTTATAGATGTAAACTAACCACGACAAAACAAAATTTAAGTGTTCACTTAAATTTTAAAGTGCTTTGCACTTTGTTTGCTTTGCAAACGGTTTTGTCGTGGAGCTGTAACTCATTGAATGCAAAAGCAAGAAATGAGAAAAAGCTTAAAAATTGTTCAACACAACAAATTTTGCATTGTAGGACTTGGCAAAATATGTTGTAAGTTGAATAGGAAAGATAGTTTGTTTGTAATTAGGACTTGCAAACATACAAAGCTTTCAATATTTAATTTAAAAGGAATTTTCAAAGGAGGAAAAAATGAAGAAGAAATTTAAATTGTTTGCAACAATTGGATCACTTGCACTTGCAGTGTGTATGATGACAATTGGTGTACTTGCTGCTGCAACTGTTACATTAACAGTTAATTCGACTGTTTCATTTAATTCGACTTCTGTTTATGTTGATGTGGTAGCAACTGTTTCAGGAGGAACTTTAACAGCTGAGAAAACTTTAACTGTTAAAAACTATGATTCATTAACAGAAGCATCAAATCCAGATTTTACTGGAACAGGAGAAGGATTTGCTAGCAATGTTTGGACATTAAACTCAGTTGGTTTTGAAGAAAATTCAGGTTCTAATCCTGATGGTCAAACAGTAGTTTATACATTTACTATTACAAATCCATCAGCAACAGAAAATTTAAAAGTAACATTTACACCACCTACAAATAGTGCTGTTGAAAAAGATACACCAACAACCGATAGTGAACAATTAGTTTACACATTGGAGGGTAACACTGGCTTAAATTCTATAGCACCAGGAGATGATGTAACTATTACATATACTCTTGAACTTCAATCTGTTGCAAAATCTCTTACTGAACAAAATGTAAATTTTGTATTTTTGTTTGAGAAAGCATAAAAAAAATTTTAATACTTAATAACAATCTCTTAAAGCGTCAAATATAAGAGAAAAAATAATTTAATAAAGTCCTAAAAAATTTCTTTTCAGTAAATTTCTTAATAAAATAAAAGTTTGGATTACCAAACTTTTATTTTTTTTATTTTTAATCATTTTTTTATATATTTTTAACTAATTTATATTTTATTTTATATATTTTTATTTAATTTTTCCAAATAAATTAATTTTTTCAATTAAATATTTTGTTACTTCTTCTTTTGCATTTCCCAAGTATTTTCTTATATCAAATTCCTTTGGATTTTCTACCAAATATTTTCTTACTGCACCCGTAAAGACAATTCTTAAATCTGTGTCTGTGTTTATTTTGCAAATATTATGCTGATGGCAAGCTTCGTATAAAGTGTTTTCATCAACTCCTTTAGCTCCTTGGACATTACCACCAAATTTATTTATTATTTCTGCATATTTTTGTGGAACACTTGAAGCTCCGTGTAAAACAAGGGGAGTGTTTGGAATTATTTTTTCTATTTCTGATAAAATTTCAAAATTTAATTTACTTTCACCCTTAAATTTATATGCACCGTGACTTGTTCCTATGGCAACTGCTAAGCTGTCACAACCTGTTTCTTCCACAAATATTTTTGCTTCATTTGGATTTGTGTATTTGCTTGTTTCTGAATGGACATCATCTTCAACACCAGCAAGTGTGCCGAGTTCTGCTTCAACAAAAACATTTTTTTTATGTGCATATTCACAAATTTCTTTTGTCAATTTAACATTTTCATCAAATGGTTTATCTGATGCGTCAATCATAACACTGTCAAAACCTAAGTCAACCATTCTTTTAATCAAATCAAGATTTTTCCCGTGGTCTAAGTGAAGATATACATTTGCATTATTTTTGCAAGCATTAAACATTGCAATGCATTCTTTTTCTCCCATATATTTTAATGCACCTTCACTAACACTGCAAATTGTTGGAAAATTTGTTTCTTTACTT
>CALVNP010000039.1 GCA_944349805.1 uncultured Clostridia bacterium | reverse complement strand
TTCAGACAGTGGAATGCCTTGTATTTCAGACCCTGGTTCAACACTTGTTAACTTATTAATATCTGAAGGAGAACAATTTACTGTAATTCCTGGTGCAAATGCAGGACTTTGTGCCCTTATATTAAGTGGTTTTAATTCAAAAGCTTATACATTTTTAGGATTTTTATCTGAAAATAAAAAGGAAAGAATAGCTGAAATACAAAATGTTAAAAATTTTTCTGGTAGTTTAATTTTTTATGTTTCTCCACATAATTTAATAAAAGATTTGCATTTTTTATATGAAATGCTGGGAGATAGAAAGGTATGTCTTGTTAGCGAAATTACAAAAATGTTTGAAAAAAAATATTTTTTTTCTTTATCAAACATACCAGAATTTGAAATAAAAGGTGAGTATGTGTTAGTTTGTGAAGGTGCTCCCAATTGTAAAGAAAATGAAATGAATGAGCTTAGTTTAGAAGAACATATTAATTATTATCTCGCACAAGGTTTATCTAGAAGTGAAGCAATTAAAAAAGTTGGTAAGGATAGGAATATAAAAAACCCTTACAAAAATATTAAAATTTAGTTACAAAATTTTGCAAATAAGACAAGCAGTCACAGTTCCAAATATATTGCATACTAATGCTAAAGGTATTGCATAAGATAGTTTTTTTACAGAAGTTTGAGAAAAATACACTGTTGCAACATAAAACAATGTTTCGCTTGTCCCCATTATAACAGAAGCACATCTACCAACATAAGTATCTACACCATAAGTTGTGTAGATATCTTTTAAAATTGCATAACTACCACTTCCTGTGAACGGTCTAAGCAAAACAAGTTCACTTACTTCGGTTGGAATTCCCAAAATTTTAAAAAGTGGTGATAATAAATCTATTAAAATTTCTGTTATACCACTAGCTCGCATAAGAGCAACCATAACCATAATGGCGACAATGTATGGGAATATGTCCAAAACTAAATTTACTGAGCCTTTTGCGCCTTTTACAAATACATTATATGTTTCTACTTTTTTAAACTTTGAATATAAAAGTAGAGATGCAATTAAAATAGGCATTATGTATTTTGATATATTTTTTTCCTCCTATTAAAAAGTTTTTGTATAAGCAAAGTTAAGCCAACTCCAAAACAGGCAGTTAACAAAGTTGCTACAAATGTTGGTATCATAATATCGGTTGGGGAGACACTTCCCGCTGCCGTTCTTAAACCAATAGTGGTGGTTGGTAATAATTGTATTGATGTAGCATTTACAATTAAAAGCATAATCATTGCAGGAGTTGCTTTTCCACTTTTATCGTCCATTAATTTCATTGCTCGTATGCCACAAGGTGTTGCAGCATTTCCAACTCCAAGAATATTAGATGACATATTCATAGCAATCATTTTTATTATTTCTTTGTCGTTTGTTTTAAATAAAAATTTAATTAACGGGCTTAAAATTTTTGCAAGCTTTTCACTTAATCCCGTTTTGTCAACAATTTCTAAGATGCCCAACCATATTGTATAAACAGCAATAAGTTCCACACACAATTCGATTACACTCATTGCACTTTCCGTCATTTCTGTTACCAATATAGCAGGGTTTTTGAATATTAAAATAACCGTGGACAAAATCATTAAAAGTCCCCAAATTTTATTCATATAAAATTTATATGTTTATATGTTTGTTTTAATACTTTTCTTTATTTGATTTTTTTGAAAAATGTGATATATTTTTATAGGAGAAAAAAATGTTTATAGATACACACGCACATATTAATGATGAAAAATTGATAGATGACATAGAAAATGTTATAACAAGAGCACATAATGAAGGGGTTGATGTAATTGTCAATTCTGGAAGTAGTTACTCATCATCTAAAAGTTCTGTCGAAATTGCAAGTAAGTACAAGGAAGTTTATGCTTGCATAGGCATACATCCAGAAAACTGTGAAGAATATAATGATGATGTGGAAAAATTTTTTATAGCAAATGCAAATAATAAAAAAGTTGTAGCTATCGGAGAAATTGGACTTGATTATCATTATGAAGGTTATAACAGTGCTTTACAAAAAGAAGTTTTTATTAAGCAACTTAAACTCGCAGATAAATTGAATTTGCCTGTTGTTATACATTCAAGAGATGCTACAAAAGATATGCTTGATATTTTAAAAGAAAATAAGCATTTGTTGAAAAATGGTGGACTTATGCATTGTTTTAATGGAAGTGTTGAAACTTTAAATGAAATAATAAAACTTGGTCTTAAAGTTTCATTTGGTGGTGTTATCACATTTAAAAATGCTAGAAATTCACCATCATTAATTACAGCAGTTCCATTAGATTGTTTTACTCTTGAAACAGATTGTCCCTATTTATGTCCAGAGCCTTTTAGGGGAAATATAAATGAACCTAAAAATATACCATTAATTGCAAAAAAAATTTCTGAAATATTGCAAATTAATATTAAAGAAATTGAAGAAATTACAACAAAAAATGCAAAAAATTTATTTAAAAAGTTGATTTAATTATGGAAAATATTAATTTTAAAAAGAAATTTGGTCAAAATTTTATTTCTGATACAAATTTGTTAAAGGCAATTGTTTCAGATAGCGAGATTACTGAAAACTCTGATGTTTTAGAAATAGGTGCAGGTGCTGGAACATTAACCCTGGAAATTGCAAAAAAATGCAATAAATTAATTAGTTATGAAATTGATAATAGCCTAAAAGATATAATAGAAAATAGAATAAAAAATCAAAATAATGTAGAAATAATTTTTCAAGATATTTTAAAGGTTAATACAAAAGAAATAGATGATAAATTTAAAAATAAATATAAAATTATAGCAAATTTACCTTATTATATTACATCTCCAATCATTTTTAAATTTTTAGAACAATCTAAAAAATTAGAATCAATGACAATTATGGTGCAAAAAGAAGTTGCAGAAAAAATGTTGGCAAAACCTAAAACATCAAACTATGGCGTGCTATCTATAATGGTCAATCATTATGCTGATGTAAAAATTACAAGAGTTGTAAAAAAACAAATGTTTACTCCAATGCCCAAGGTTGATTCCTGTGTTGTTGTTTTAAAAATCAAACACAATAATTATGATGAAAAATTTAAAACATTTATTCAAACATCGTTTTCTATGCGAAGAAAAACACTCTTTAATAATTTACTCAAATTGTATAATAAAGAAGAAATTTTAGATGTTTTTAAAACTTTAAATTATTCTGTAACTATTAGAGCAGAAGAGTTAACTCTTGAAAACTTTTATAATCTTTATAATTGCTTTCGACAAAATTAGCGTTTTTACGCTAATTTTTTGTTGTCAAAAAATATCACCATAATCTATTTTTCTCGTATACTATTTAAGAAGATAGGAGAAAAAAATGTTTACAAAAAGAACAATAATTTTAAATTCGGTTGAACAAAATTTACATAAAGCTGTTATTAACTTAGAAAGGGATGGAGAACAAATTAAGGGTAGTTGTAAATTATACAATTTTAGAGATGAACCCAAAGGTGTTCTAACTTTAGGGATTTTAAGTGGAGGAGAAGTTTATAAAGCTGGTTTAAACAGAATTGCATTAAATCAATATCAATTTAATACATACATAAAAAATGAAATTGATGATTTTACTTGCGCGCTTGTAAACTCTTATAATGGTGAAATAAAACCTTTATTGATTGGTGCTTCAAATGGAGCGAGTTCTCAAAGTGCAGAAATAAGACTTGCTTCATCTTTAGGTGCATTACAAAAGAAAAGTATGGATTCTGTTAAAAAAATATTAGATGAAAATCAAATCGACTTAGAAGATGATGCAGAACAAATTATAAATGATGAAATATCAAAAACTTGTGATGAAAATTGCTTTTTATGTCCTTATAAAAAAGCTTTTTATGATGGAAATAAAATAGAAGAAGAGCAGGTTAAGGAAAATCAAATTTGTTGCAATATTAATGATATTGATGAAGAAATTGAAAAAAATATGGAAAATGATGAAAATGTTGGTGAAAATAAGGAAAATTTAGAAGAAAAAGAAGTCTTTGATGATAAAAAATTAACATTTTATGATGAGATAAAAGAGCAACTTGGAATGCTTTTTACAAAATATGATGAAGCAAAGGATTTAGAAGATATTATTCCAAATTCAAAATTTGTAAAAATTGAATATGATGAAAGTGGTCTTTTTTATGTTTTGGGATTGATTTATGAAGACGGTCAAATAAAATATGTTTGCTATGGGGTTCCTGGAATTTATGCTGACGAGTGTCCACAGGAATTGCAAGGACTTTCTCAATGGTTACCATTAGATGAAAGTCAACCACAAGGCAAAGGATATTGGCTTTCTTATCAAGATGCACAAAATGGTGAAAATATAAAGATAGAAGTTGTTTAAAATAGTTGATTTTATAAAATTTTATGTTATCATAATAATATGAGTTTATTGGGTTTGAGTACAATTGAAATTATTTGTTTATCAATTTTTTCAGCATTGCTGTTTATTTTTTTATTGGTTGTAATAATCGGTGAAATTCTTTTGTCAATAAGTTTAAAAAGAGATTCATTAATTGGTAAAATTGTTGCAAAAGAAACAAAAAAAGCATATAAAAGCTTTAAAATTGATTTGGATTGGTGGAAAAGTTTTAAACTTGAAGAAGAGTGTGTTACTAGTTTTGATGGTAAAAAACTTTATCCTATGATTTTAAAATCTGATGTTAAATCGGATAAGGTTGCAATTGTAATTCACGGTTACTATGCAAAATTTCAGGAAATGAACAAATATGCTGAAATGTTTTATGATATGGGTTATAATGTTGTTATAACTCAAAATCGAGCTCACGGCAAGAGTGAAGGTAGATTTATTGGAATGGGGTGGCTTGACAGGTTGGATATGCTTGAAGTCATCAATATGTGCATTGAAAAGTTTGGCAAAAATTGCGAGATTGATGTGTTTGGATTATCTATGGGGGCTTCAACAGTTTGTATGCTTGCAGGGGAAAATTTGCCCATAAATGTTAAACATTTAATTTCTGATTGTGCCTATGCTAGTGTTTTTGAGCAATTTAAATATGTTTATAAGTCGCAAACAAATTTACCAGCAAATGGACTTGCAAATTTATTAAATTATTATGCAAAATTTAGAGCAGGTTATTCTATAAAAAATGCAGACGCAAGATTGCAACTACCAAAATGCAAAGTCCCAATTTTGTTTATTCACGGAGAAAAGGATATCTTTGTTCCGTATTCAAATTTACAAGAACTTTATGATTCTACTCCACAAAATTTAAGGTATAAATATTCTTTTTCAAATGCTGGACACGCTGAATGTCTGCCATTCAATGAGGAAGAATATAGACAAGTTGTAAAGGATTTTGTTAATAATCGTTTTGACAAGTTAAATTAGATTAAAAATATATAGTTTGGTCAAGAATTTAATTGACACTCTGCGTATTTTTTGATAAACTTTAAAGGCAAATTTTTATAAAAGAAGGACTAAGATGAAAAAAATTCAATTACTAGCATTAATTTTGTGTATATCTTTTTGTACATTGTTTTTCACAGCTTGTGGAGTGAATTTGCAAGCACCAACAGGTGATGGAACAATGGTTAAGAACTCTGAAGTTTTGGTTTATGATGATTACATCTATTTTGGAGGTATGTATATCTCTAATTCAAGTATGCAGGACGGTGATAATAAAAATGCAGACCTTGAAGCAATGTATAGAGTAAAACTTGAAGATGGCAAAATTTCTTATGATGAAGATGGAAATGTTTTAAACATTGAAAAAGTTGTAGGAAAGGTTGTTGCAAGCGAAAATGCATTTATGTATTCATTTGGGGATATGATAGTTTTTGCTTCGCCAAACGTTCATAAAACAAATCAAAGTCAAACGGCATTTGACAGAACATCGTATTTTAAAATGGACAACAATGGAAAAAATTTAAAAGAACTTTATACAACTTCTAGTGCTGTTACAAATCAAGCTTTTTTAGTTATAGACAACACTCCATTTATTGTTGAATATGATGGGGCTAATCTTGTTTCAATTAATGTTGAAAGTGGAAAAGTTAATGTTTTAGCAGAAGATGTTACAGGTGTGGCTTTTGCAACTGAGTATGCTTCTGAATTTGACAAGTTCGCATATTTTACAATTAGTCGTGGAGAAGAAGAAGGTAGTTCAATTGGGTTAACGGGCAATATCTTAAAAAAGGTTGACATCGTAACAGGCGATGTTTCTCTTGTTAGACAACAGCTTGGAGAGACAATCACACTTTCCACAGTGAAAAATGGATATTTATATTATACAAGAACGGAAGATGGTGGAACTTGCTATTATGCTAATAATTTTGTTTCATCTTTTGAAGCAAGCGAAGTTCAATTAACAACTTCAATTTCTTCTGATATTTCAAGCTTTACTCCATTGGGAATAGGATTTAATGGTGAGATTTTACCAATAATATTTAAATATCAATCCAAATTGGTTTATAGTGAATTTGGTAAGCTTGGTGTTAATGAAATTTTAAATTCAGATGTTACGGTATTATTTGTTGATGGTGATTACATTTATTATTCAAATTCAAGTGGAATTTATAGAATTTCATATAAAGATAAAGTTGCACAACAAATTTCAGATATGACAGATTTTAAAACAAATGTAAGTTTTGATGGACAATATATTTATTTCTACGCTAAAAATTCTGACAGTACAACGGGCAATTATTATTGTTATAGAGCAGATGTGTATTCGGCAGAGAATGGAACAGGTATAAAAACTGAATTACTATCTAAATTACACGAAGATGATATGCCAAGTGAAGATGAAACAGAATGATATTAAAAATAAAAGTCAAGCATTATTGACTTTTATTTTTTTTATTTGTTTGTTGTGTAACATAAGGGGAAAATGTATCGTATATATATTTTAAAAAGATTATTTTTTCAATATGTTATTTTATAAAAAAAATTTTGAATTTTTTAATTAATTTAGTAGACAATAAACGCAGTTTAAATTATAATGTCACCAGCAACATAAGGAGAATATTTTATGGCAGAAAAAAAACCGGTTTATATTAGGTGTCCTAGATGTGAATTAAATTATATACAAAAGAAAGATAAACTTTGTAGTGTTTGTAAAGCTGAGCTTAGTGCAAAAGATGATTATGTAGACGAGTTAGATCTTGAACTTTGCCCTGTATGTAAAACTAACTATATTCAATCTGATGAAGTTATGTGTGCAAGCTGTTTGAAGGAAAGAGCGCTTGATAATGATATACACGGGGTTGTTGATGAAAATGACGAGTGGGATGCATATATCAATCGTGATGAAGATGAGATTATATCACCAGATGAAGAAACAGGAGATATGGCAGTTGTGAGTAACTTAGATGAGGCTGATTTGTTAGATGGAGATGACGACATATCATTTGCTGACGATTTAGATGATGATAGTATGAATGATGAAGAAGATGATGAGACGGATAGTGATGAAGAGGACTTTGATGATTTAGACGAAGACGACGATGAAGATTATGATGATGACGATGACATTGATGATGAAGATTATGATGATGACGACGATGATGACAAATAAAAAGAGCACTTTATGTGCTCTTTTTATTTGTCCATAACAACATCTCCACATAGGACATCGTAATAAGAAAATGTTTGTGAGGGGAGTTGTTTATTTGCATTTACTTTTACAGTGAATACACTAGGGTATACGCTTTCAATAATAGCTTCAAAAATTTCAATTTTATTTCTGCCCCTATTTATTTTAAGTTTTATGGTATTTCCTTTCAATGAGGAAATTTTTTGTTTTATTTCTAATAGGGCATTTGTATTTATTTTCATATATCACCTAGATTGATTGTTTCCATTAAAAAAATTTTTAAACAAAAAAATTTTTTAAAAATGTCATAAATTTGAAATTTCAAGTATACATTATAGGGAAAAGAAAAGGGAGGGTTTATGGCAATAGAAAAAAATACGATAGGTATGGTTAATAAGTGTAAGTTGGGAGTTGAACAAATTTCAGCTGAATGTTCTGTTAATCTAGATGAACAAGTTTCTAAGCTTTTATCTTATTGTGTGTATCCTATAGTAGAAAACATTGAAGTTCTTATGGGGGAGGTTAATGTTGTTGGAAAGCTGGCCGTTAAACTTGTTTATATGACCACTGAAAATCAAATTTTGTGTCGTGACACCACTTGCGATTTTTCAAGTAAGTATTCAAATAATTCAATTGACCCTTCCAACAAAGTGAATGTTTGTTCAAAACTTATTGATGCTAATGCTGTTGTTTTAAGTGAAAATAACATTAAAATTACTTCTGTAATTGAACTGCAATATACACTCATTAAACAAGAAGACTTATCAGTTCTGTGTGGTGGAGATGAAACATTGTGTTTAAGTTCAACAGAAATGAAAGTGACATCTCTAGCTTGTTGTGAAAATCAAGATTTTGAAGAAGAAATTAATGTTCAATTAAAAGAAAAATTTGAAAAAATAATAAGTGTTGATTCAGATATTATTATAAAAGACACATTGCAAGGTGTAAATTTTGTAAGTATAACAGGTGAAATAATTACAAAGATAATGCTTTTGTCTGATTCGGAAACAGGTAAGATTACAACATTAACTAACAATGAAACTTTTAAAAGAGAATTGGAGGCCACGGGAGTCAATCAGGAATCTCAAATAGATATATCTTTGCAAGTAAGAAAGGATTTAATGAAATATGAAGTGGTTGAACAAGATGGGGCATCTATTCTTAAATTAAATATTCCTAGCAAAGTGGAAATTTATGCTTATGATCAGAGCTATGTAAGTTGTACAGAAGATATTTATTCATTAACAAATAATATTGAAATTGTAACAGAATCTTTTAAAAGGCTTAATTTTGGAGAACTTGAATATTTTGAAAGTAAAATTGAGGGGAGTTTAACACTTTCAGAAACACAACCAAGAGTGGATAAAATTTTAGCTATTTCTTCACCTTATGTTCTTAGTACAAACTCATATATTAAGGAAGGAGAAGTTTTTGTTGAAGGTGTTGCATATACAAATGTAATCTATTTAAATGATGAAGAAATGACTACCAATTCAATTCAAGTTGAAGTCCCATTCACTATTTCAGAAAAAACAAGCAATAAGGAAGGTTGCGAAATTGAAGTAAATCAAATCATTGATGATGTTGATGTTATTGTAAAGCGAGGTAGGGAACTATACTTCGACGCTAAAATTAAAGCTAATGTAAAATGTTACACTGAAGAAACAGATGCAGTTATAACTGATATAGCAATAGGAGAAGATTTACCAGAACGCGACTGTGCCATTGAAATTTATTTTGGAAAAGAAGGAGATAAATTATGGGATATTGCAAAATCATTAAATATATCCTTAGATGTGTTAAAAGAACAAAATGTCACTGCTCCCGATATTTTGGAAAATAATACTAATTTAACAATTTATTATCAAAAAAATAAATAAAAAATGAGTTTAAAACTCATTTTTTATTTATTAAAAAAATTATTTATTATTTCTAAAATTCTACTTTTAAAACCATTTACACTGCTAGAACCATTTACAAAGCAAAGTGGAGGATAAACAACGCACCACCAATTATCTCCTTTAGCTTCTCCTAATTCTAGAATTAATGCATCATAAAATCCAGCATTTAAAACCAAATCTCCATAAGCTCTCGTTGGAAACTCTTCATAGCTTAATTTTGCTTTACTTTTGTAATTAAAATTATTTTCTTCTAATATTTTATTTGCTATTCCTTCAATGTATTCAAAATTATTTTCTATGATTTTAGAAGATTCATCTTTGCTTTTACAATTTGATAAAAGAGGAATCAATGCGTCAACTATTTCATCTTTTATTTGATATTTTATTGATTGGTCAATTTCAGAATTGGAATTTGCTCTTATATGTATTCTTAAATATTCACTATTTGCTCCTGTTTTTAATGGACTAAAAATTAAAATAAATAAAATTCCTAAAATACAAAATATTCCAATTAAATATTTCATTTTATCTCCTTGCAAATATTTATTGACTAAATTTTGTTTAAAAAACATTTTTTTATGAATAAAAAATATTATTTTTTGTAAAAATAGCAATAAAAATGGAGGTAATTAATGAAAAGTAAATTATTTATAATTTCTTTTTTAATTTTAGCATTTATTTTAGTTGGTGGCTTTTCTACATATTTTATACTAAATAATAATTCAGATGTCGTGCAAGTTGCAACTGCGTCTACAAATAAAAGTGTTCAATCTAGACTTAAAGATTTGGGTTATTATACAGGTAATATTGACGGAATTTATGGTCCGTTAACAAGAAGTGCTGTAATTAATTTTCAGAGGGATTATGGACTGAGTGTTGATGGAATTGTGGGCCCTGAAACTTTAGGGGCATTGGGGGTGTCTAACAGTACAAGTCAATCAAGTTCAGATTTATATCTACTTGCAAAATGTGTATATGCTGAGGCAAGGGGAGAACCTTATGTAGGACAAGTCGCAGTTGCTGCAGTTATTCTAAATAGAGTTGAGTCTCCTGAATTTCCAAATACCATTTCTGGTGTGATCTATCAACCTTGGGCATTCACTGCTGTGCACGATGGGCAAATTAATTTAGAACCCAACGATACAGCATATCAAGCTGCAAAAGATGCTTTAAATGGTTGGGATCCAACATATGGTTGTTTGTATTATTACAATCCTGTTACGGCAACAAGTCAGTGGATATATTCTAGACAAGTTGTTGTAACAATAGGGAAACACGTATTTGCGATATAGGAGGATATATGGAAACGGTAGAAGTAAAAAAAACAAATAGGGCACTTACTATTGCTACAATAATTTTATCAATTGCAGTTATAACACTTGGTATTTTATACGGAATTAGTATTAGTTCAAGTATTAAATATCAAACATCATTAGAAAATGTATATCAAAAGAATTTTTATGAGCTTGTTGATGAAGTAAACAATGCAGAAACAAAATTAAATAAAATTTTAGTTTCAAATAGTAATGAATACAGAGCAAAATTATTAAAAGAAGTAAGTAAAAACGCAAATGAAGCACAGACAAGATTAAATATGTTACCCTATTCTATAAGTGGTTTGTCTGACACAATAACTTTTGTAAATAAGTTAAGTGGTTACACGGAAACATTGGCTCAGAATTTAGATAATGGGAAGAGTTTGAGTAATGATAATGTGGCAACATTAGAAAAAGTCCACAATTCAGTTGTGGATATTAAAAAATACTTGAACACAATGTCAAAACAAATGTGGGATGGTTATAGCATTACAGATTCTAGTTTAAAAATGGACGGTGATTATAATTATTTAACAAGAAAGCTTACGGCTATGAATGGAGCTGATGTTGAGTATCCCACAATGATTTATGATGGGCCATTTTCAGATTCTCAACTAAACAAAGAAGTAAAAGGGCTTAATTTTACCGATGTTAGTATGGAAGTTGCTAAAAACAATCTCGGAAAAATTTTAACAGATATTCCTGCTGAGGATTTAAATTTTAGTGGTGAAAGTAATGGACATTTTCAAACATATGATTTTACTTATCAAAATGATGAAGGAAAATATATATTTGCACAAATGACTAAGAAAGGGGGTAAACTACTTACATTGAGTTGTCCAAATATTTACAACAATAAAAAAATTGAACTTGCAAATGCTGAAAAAATTGCAATAGATTTTGTAAACAGAAATGGAATCAATGATGTTACAGTTGTATGGAGTGACATAGTAGGTGACGATGCTTATATAAATTTAGCACCTAAAATTAGTGGAGTTATCATATATCCTGATTTAATAAAAGTTAAAGTTGATTTGGACAAAGGTGATGTTTTAGGATATGAAGCTTCATCGTACTATATGAACCATACTGAAAGAAAAATTTTACCGGCAAGGTTGTCTGAAAGTTCTGCTAGACAAATGGTAAATTCTTCTTTAAAAATTAAAGAATGTAAATTAGCTCTTATTCCACTTGAATACGACAGAGAAGTTCTTTGCTATGAATTTACTTGTAATATGGAAGGAAGCACTTATTATGTTTACATTAATGCACTTAATGGTGTTGAAGAAAATATTTTAAAGGTTGTAAACACTGACAACGGCAACTTGTTAATGTAGTCAAGTAAAAATTTCGACTTTTTAGTAAAAAAGTTGACAATTATAGAAATCATTTATATAATAATTTGTACGAATTATGGAAGAAGCAACAAAAAAAACAATAGAAATGATGGGTATATATGAGTTGAGAACACTTGCAAGGAATGTAGGTGTTTCTTCTCCTACAACACTAAAAAGACAACAGCTATTAGATGCTATAACTGAAATTATGGACGGCGTTAAAGATGCTTCTCCAATAAAAAAAGTGGGTAGACCTCCCAAGACAACAAAACTTGATACATCCGTTATGGATGTTTTTGTCCCACAAGATTTTATAGATTATGCAAAAGAAGAAAAAGAAAGGGTGTATGCTGATGAAAGCTTGATGTTTAGACAAGAACTTGACCTTTCAAGGTTTGATGGGAAGATTAGAGTTGAAAGGCAGGGCTTTTTAAGAAAAACAAAAAGTGGGGCATATTTTTTTAAAGACGGCGAAAACTTAGTTTTTGTTCCATCAAATCTTATTGCAGAATGTAAGCTTATAGAAGGCGATTTACTGCAGGGTGGTGCTTGGCAAATTCAAGATAAGCCGTTTGATGTATTTTATATTTTGGAAAAACTAAACTATAAAAAATTTGAAATTAATAAAAGAGAATTAACTGCTTTTTTGAATATTAGGACATCATCAAATGCTTTAGATGGAATAAGAAAGTTTATTAAAATTGATGATTTAACACAATATATAAATGAAACACATTCAATTTTGAAAAATTATTCTGAAAATGGATATATTATAAACTTTTTAGCAGTTGGATTAGTTCCAGAACTTATATTAAAAATCAAGTCTTCGTTTGATGATGTAGAACATATAGAATTTATAAGCTTTTATGAAGATGGGCCTAAAGAATCATTTGAAATTTCTCTTGATTCAATTAATAATTCAATTTCATTGGCGAGATCTGGAAGTAAGGTGCTTTTATTTGTTTTTGATGTTTCCACTCTTATATCTGAATTAAAGGTGTATTTTGAAGAGAGCGTAGTCAATCAAAATCCTAACTATAACACACTTTTAATAATGCGAAAACTATTTAGCGTAAACAGAAGTTTAGTGGGTGGTGGTTGTGTTTCATTGCTTTGTGGAACAAGTGAAAATATTGATATAAATTATATGTAAAAACAAGCTTTTTCAAAGCTTGTTTTTTTTGTAAAATTGAGCAAAATAATTGATATTTATGTCGTAATAATGTATACTAAAATTGTAATATTGTACAAAGCAAAAGGAGTTTTGTATGCAAAAGAATAAAATCTCTTATATCAATATTTTCAAAGCTGGTGTTTTGGCGTTTTTTGTCCTGACAGCATTGCTTGGATTTTTTATGAGCAATGTTAAAACGGCTTACGCTGAAAACATAAAAACTTCGGAAATAAGTGATTTGGTTATTGAAGATTTAAGTAATGTGGAATACACACCACTTGCTGTTGCAACAAGCTTTGCTGGGGGTGACGGAACTGAAGCTAAACCATATCAAATCAACTCAGCTGAGCAACTTGCCTTACTTGCAAAAAATGTTAATAACGGGGAAAAAGACACAGACGAAAAGTATTATACTTTTAAAAATTATATTTTAACTGCCAATATAGATTTGTCTGGAAAAATTTGGGTTCCAATTGGTGCAGCCGCTGCAAGTTTTATGGGGAGTTTTGATGGAAATGGGTATACGATTTCAAACTTATATACTGATTATAGAATTGTAACGGGAGCTTCTTATTTTGGTTTATTTGGACAAATATTTGAAGCAAAAATTTTTAATGTCCAGGTGAAAGGTGCAACGGTTATAGGTACAACTTCTTCGGGAATTATTGCAGGACAATCTATGGGATCATCTGATAAAACTTCTGAAATATCTAGTTGTTATGTCACGGGTGTTTTAAGTTCAACATCTTATGCTGGTGGTATTGTAGGTTCTGCAGCTTGGCAGACTTATATATCGACCTGCTTTTCTAATGTTAAAATATTATCTGCAACAAATACTGGTTTGATAACAGGGGGTGGTGCAGTTATTTCTAATTGTTATGCTGAGAGTGAAACTGACATTAAAATTTCATCTTCTGGGGGTGGAACAGATTGTATAAGAAAAATTGGAGATGTATACTATGATATAAACAATGCATCAAAGACAATAGATGAGTTGAAGGAACTCCTAAATGGTATAACAGATGGTGATGGTTATAAAATTTGGTATGTTGATGATTCTGGTGTGTATTTAAGGGGTGTTGGCAATGTGTTTGTTGATGGTCAAACATATTCAGCAAAAACTGAAATAAAAGAATTAGACGTAAATTATAGTCAATACAACGACACGGAAGTTTATACCCCATCAACGGAGTTAGGAAGCTTGTATTATAATGGCACATCAAATGCTTTTGTGGGAGAAAAATTCAACCTTGGGGAAAATATAGACACATTAACTTTACAATATTCTACTTCAAATTCAACATTGGTTGGTTATGTTATTTTTAATAACAACTGTTCTGTTTCACCAAAAGCGGTCAACTCGAAATTAAACAATAATCAAAACGAGTCTGTGTCAGAAAGTTTAAACACAGAAGTAATAACGGGTATGAGTAACTTTACTTCAAATGAAAGACAGGGTTATTTTGATATAAAAGGTGTTTTTGATTATAAGTTGCAAGAAGTTGTTGTTCATTCTTATTTAATAGCACCTAATAAAGATTATAGTTATGATGATTTGATAACAAATATTAATTATACAAGTGGTGGATCCAATTCTGATGATTTTGAAAATGGGGAAATCACTCATTCAACTGGCGATAGCTATAATTACAGAAAATGTATAATTGAAGATGGACATACAGGAAACAGTTACAAAACCAAAGTCATAACAATTTATTTAAGAATTAATGATACAATAACTGGTTTTGAAATTAAGCAAGATAATATCACTTACTTGGCAGAATACTTTTGTGAATCTGAGGCATTATCTTATGATTACCAAACAAATTCTTTAACAACTGAGTTTACACTTTCAGATGATTTTCATGTTCCAATAATGTTATATTTTACAAATATAACTAAAATTAACTTTTATTCTGGACAATATCCAGTGGTAGATGTAGAACCTCAAACGGATACTACATATTGGATAGATAATACTGGAAGATATAATAAAGTATTTGCTTTAAATGCAAATACATTAAAAGATGCTGTATCTAATAATAAAAGTTTTTATTCTTATGATTCAGATAGTGGTTTGTTTCCAACAATAAACACAAGTGGGTTGAGTGAAAAACTTCAATTAATTGGTTGGTCATCTATTGATAATTTTGATCCAATTGAGAGAGATGATACTTTTGCTGATTTTCCTTCTGCAATGTTATCTTCAGCATCTGCTACTACTGATGACATCTATTATTTGATAAAAGATTCTGATGCCTATAATACTGACAGTTATAATCAAAATGGTAACACAAGATATAAAGAATTGTCATTTTATACTGCATTTCGTTGTGAGTCCCTTACAATAACAATTAATATTTATGACGAAGGGAAGCCAAAAGATGAGGATTTTAATAATGGTATTAATATTGCTGTTGGAGGAGAGTTTACAGATACTGTCTATGGAAATCAATTAATATTTGAAGATGTTTATTATAATTATAATTTTTCAATTTTTGTGGTTGAGTATGACTTACATTATGATAACAATTATAAGTTTTCTATCAATAATGGCTCCGAGATTACTGGGACAAATGGTTCAGAGATAGAGATACAACCATCGATTGCTATTACTGACGACTTAACAATTAATGTTTATTTAACTAGAGCTTCTAAAGATTTAACATATAAAATTGTTGGTCTTGAAGGTGATGATGTTTCTGATGACACACTTACAAGTTTGGTATTTGGCACAAGTGTTAGCGAAAATGCACTTACAGGAAAACTTGAATACAACACAGAGTCTGCAAAAGTTGGAACAGAATTAAGGTTTTATTTTAATAAAATACCACAAGGTTATTATGTTAAATCTATAAGCATCGAAAATGGAAGTGGAAGTTTAAATGCTGATGACAATTATGCAACTATTATCAATGAAGAAACAACATTTTTAATAACTCTTGCAAGAAATACAGCTACTTTAAATATAAATGAAATTGGTAAGTTTAACAATGAAAGTTCTTTATACAACGAACATCAAAAACTTCAACAATATAAAGTGGAAGTGTATAATCAAAATGGCATTTGTGTTGGAAGTTATGAAAAATTAACAGAGAATATTATAGTAAAAACAGGTTATAAAATCAGTATAAAGTCTATTTATAGTTCTAGCACAGCATATTTTATAAAAAATATTTATAGTGAAATTGAAGGGATAAAATTAGAAGAAATTGGACAGGGAAGCAATGTTGATTTGTTGTGTGATTATTTAAATATAAACTCTAACAACAGCTTATATAAAATTGAAATAGGATATGCAATTCAAGAGCAAGAAATAAGTTTTAATAATATTGGAGATACAAGTTATTTTTCATTAAGGTATGAAATAACAAGGACTTTCTACAATGACGGAGAAAGCAATCATATATCTTCTTTAATTGATCCTGCAAATATAAATTCAACTAGAATTTCATTAAGATATGGTGATTCAATATCTGTTTCCATTATAGAGGAAGAAAATGCAATTGATACCATCAGTTTAAGTTTTGACACTCTTTCAGGCAATACGCTTAATTTTTCATATTTGAATTTATTATCTGCACAAAATAAATCATTAATTGTTAATGTTCAATTAAAAACTTTTACTGTTAATTTTAACTTGTACCCTATGGGCGAAGAAGTGATTAATCTTCCAACTTGGGAGGACGAAAAGATCACTGGCAATGTTTATTCTAAAACTGTAAAATTTGGTGAATCAGTTGATACCATTCCATCTTCTAAAAGAGATGCTTATAATTTTCAAGGTTGGAGTACAGAAAAAGATTCTAATTCTGTTAATTATAATAGTTCAACCGAAGTGAAACAAAATTATGAACTGTATCCTGTTTGGGAAATTGTTGAAAATGAATATTCAATTAACTACGAAACCAATTTTGCTGATGTACAAAATGGTGAATGGAAAACATCTGGGGTTTATTCTATAACTTCTGGAGTTAAATATATATTCCCAACATTAATCAGTGATAGCCATAATTTTTTATATTGGACTACAACATACAATGGAAATTCTTTCACATTTGACGCTGAACAAGAAATTGTTTGGGATTTTACTCAAAATATGACATTCACTGCTGTATGGGAAGCAAAACAATATACGATTAAAACTGTTATCTATAACGAACAAAGCAGTGATGGTTCTGAAAATTTTGAATATGTTGAAATTTTTTCTTCAACATCATCAACAACAATTGGATATAGGGTGCTTCAAGCAGGCGACGTTGCATTATACAATGAAAAAGGATATACCCTTATTGGATATTCTTTATCTGCTCCAACTTCCTCAACAAAAGATAATTTTGGAGAATTAAATAAAATATCTGCTTGTGATGCGAATGCAACAGATGGAGTTATAACAGTTTATGCCTTGTATAAAAATCACTATTTAGTCAATTTAAGCTCAGGGGGAAATGGAACAGTTTCTATAAATAATGTTACAGAAAAATATAATGCAACATATGGAACAGAGTATGAAATTACATTTGCTCCTGATGATGGTTATAGGTTAAATTCATATCAAGTTATTCCAACAAGTTATTATGATATAATAAAAGAAGATTATAAATTCACAATGCCTGATGTAAGTCTATCTATAATTGGATACTTTACTGAAAAGATAATAAATATAACATATAAAGCTAATCAAGAAGGGCAATCGGGTTGTTATTTTAAAGAAAATAATGGAACAACACTTACAGAAAAATCGGGAACAGTAACATATTTACATTCTAATTATTATTATGATGGTATTTCTGGAATGCCAACACCTTATCATCAAGATGATGGTTATGTTTTTGCAAATTGGACAGATAGCGACGGTAATGTTTATGACACTCAAACAATTTGTGATAAAACAGACAATTTTATTCTTTATCCAACTTGGGAAAGGGTTTCTTATGAAATAACATTTGATTATCAAAATAACAGTGTAACAGACATAGTTGACTTAAATGAAATTGCTATTAAACCATATAATTCTATTGAGACAATAGTTAAAACAAAAAATGCTAATGGTACATTCAGCATACAATATCTTGACACTTTAGTACTTCCTAATGTTATGAGTGCTAGTCATACATTGACAGAATGGACAATTGCAGGAGAAAATAAAAGTGTTGGTAGTGAATTACAATGGACTATAAAAGAAAGTACAACTTTAAAGGCAGTTTGGGAAAATTCAAAATTCAATGTTGAAACTATACTATATGTAAATTCCCTTAACGACATTTCAGATATTTATAGTTTTAATTATTTAAAGAATGGAGCAACTTATCTTAATCAGCCATTTGGAACATTTACATCAACATCATTTGGCGTTGATGCTAACAATATTCCAACAAGAAAAGAGAACAAGCCAAACGAAGTTTATTATCAAGGTTTTGTAGGATATTCGTTGGAAGTTCCATCTCAAGAAGCTACAATTTACAGTGAATTTCCAAATATAACCCTTTCAAATTTAAATGAAAAAGTGATTGATGGTAAACTAACAATTTACTTAGTTTATAGAAATTATTACGAACTTACTATAAAAAATTCAAATACAAGTGGTGGGTATGTTTCTGTAAAAATAGGGACATCTAGTACTAATAATTATTATGAAAGCTTACATACAAAAGATGTAGTTTATGGTAGGGATGTGGTTGTTGCATTAACTTCAAATAATGGATATACTCCTTTAAGTATTACAAGTTTACCAAATTATGTTTCAGGAATTTCACAAGTGGAATTTACAATGCCAAATTATGATTTGGAATTATCTGTAAATTTTGACAGAATGACAACTAACATCATGTACGATGTGACAGGTGGAACTTTTGCAAACATTGGTGATAATTACGGCAAAGTAAAGTATGGTACGACAGAATATGTATATGGTAACAACAACACTTCTGGTATGCCTACACCATCAAAAAATGGATATACATTTGCTGGGTGGTTTGATAGTGAAGTTGGTGGAAAGTTGTATAATAAATCAACAATGTGGGATATCATAAAAGAAAATGCAACCCTTTATGCACAATGGACATCAATTAAATATGAAATCAATGTAAATATTTACACAGAGAGTATAGATTCTGCCGATAAAACAAACTTAAACAATTATAGATCTTTAAGCGTTGCAACATTAACTTTAACAGATGGTACAATTTCAGTTGGTAATAACGAAGAAATTGCAACTTTTGTTGGAAATTTTGCTTATAATTCAAATTTAACCCTTTCTGGAGAAATAAATGAAGGTTATGAAGTCTATTCTATAATTTATGGGACACAGATATCAAATTCTTTACCATTTAAATTTATAATGATGAATGATGGTGACGATCTCAATGTTTATCTTTCTAGAAAAGATTTTGCTTTAACCATAAATAAAAATACTACTGATATAGTTACAGGAATGCCAACATCGGAAATTACTGCTAATTTTGGTCAAACAATAACACTACCTGTTTTAAACAGAGTTGGGTATGAATTAATTGGATATTCTACAAGTCCAACTTCCGATGAAGCTGAATATACAACTTCATATACCCAAAATGGTATGGAAGAAATAACACTATATGCAATTTGGAAAGCAATCCCTTATCAACTAACTGTAAAAGTTTTATATGAGGATACGGATTCTTCTTATAAGGATTTAAATGTAGAAACCAAAACAACATTTAGCGTTGCCTACTCAACTTATATTGAAAACAATTTAACTTCATTTAATCAAAATGTTGATTATAAAACGGCTGTAACAATTAGTAATATAGTTGCAACATCTGGTTATAGTTTAGGACAAGTCACGTTTAATGGAACAACTTTAAATGGTGACAACGGAATATATACTTTACAAGTTCCTTTAAATGGTGGGGAAGTTATAATTTATGTTGAAAGATTGTCTTATACTTTACAACTAGATTTAAATATAAACAATTCAACAACTATAAGCTTACTTGGATGGAGTTTTACTAATGATATTGCTAGTAGAAGCATAAAATTTGGATATAGTTTGGATTTACCAGATTTATCTAATTTTAGAGCAGGCTTTGACTTTTTAGGTTGGGCACAAGATGGTGAAATTGTTTACGATTCGTCATCGTTAAATTATGTTCAACCAAATTTAAATTGTGAACTTGAAGCTGTTTGGGGCGCAAAGACATATAACATTACTTATAATTTTAATGAAGATAATCCTTGTGGAGATGACAAAAATGTTGTTAATGTTGATTGGTTGAACTCAGAAGGCGTAAGTCAAATAACAGCTGGAACATTATTTACATATCAAAGTTTAAGCAGTGATAGTCATAATTTCTTAGGTTGGACAGTTTTAGTAAATGGAAAAACTTATACTTATAAAGTTGGGCAACAGAATCCTATTACTTGGAATTATGGTGGTGATGCAACACTTACTGCAATTTGGGAAACAAAAACATTTAATGTTAGCTTTGTTGATTATAGCGCAACCTTAATGGCAGGCAATAGAAATAGTGTTGTATATAATATGGGGCAAACTTTATCAGCTTTATCACAAAACGTTAAATATGGTGATGTGGTTAAAAGTGTAAATCCAGAATTATATTGCAAAAACGGATACACCTTTGTTGGATATTACAATCAAAATGAAAATTGGAATTTAACTGATCAATTTGATATACAAAGTGGAATCACATCTAACACCGTTATTTATTTGCTATATAAAAATTATTATAGTCTTACACTTGTTTCTTCAAACGCACTTTATGGTTCGTTACAAGCTGTTGTGGGAGATGAAGAACTATATTTAACAAGCAATGTTACTTATGGTGAAAATGTAGAACTTGTACCTACTGCAACTGCTGGATATAATTTTAAAGATTATTCTACTAATCCAACAAGTTTAAAAATTCTTAACAACAAATTTACAATGGTAAGTTCTGATGTTATTGTTACAGCAAACTTTGAACCAAAACAAATTAACATTACATATAATGCAAATGGTGGACAATTCTTATCAGGTGCATCAGAATTAAGTGGTAGAGTTACTTTTGGGTATAATGATTATACTTTTAATGAAAAACCAATAAAAAATGGTTATACTTTTAGTTCTTGGAATACAAAACAAGATGGAAGTGGTAATTCCTATACAAATGATACAATTTGGCAAGAACCAGCAGATTGTACTTTGTATGCAGTTTGGACACCACTTCAAGCTTCTGTAATTGTTCAGGTTAAAACACAATCTGTAAGCAACGATGATGTCTATGAGCTTTCAGAAGATTTAACCTTTACAATTAGTTACAATGCTCAAACATTTACGGATTCATATTTTGAGCGAAGTGTAGATTTTGGTACAACGGTTGATATAACCAACTTGTCCTATAATTTATTTGCGTTTACTATAAATTCTGTTAAATGTAATGAACAAGTGTTAAATTTAATTCCTTATTATGAAAAATATCAGTTTGAAGTTCAAAACTTGAATACTGTTGTAACAATTTACTTGGATAGAGCAAGTTGTGAATTGACATTAAATGCAAATACTTCTGATGCTTTACCTTATGTTGCTGGTTGGAATTTTACATTGACTGACGGGATATATAAGGCGACAAATACATTTAAATATGGCGCAAGTGTTATGCTTCCATACATTCAGAGAAGTGGATTTAATCTTGATGGATGGAGCTATAGCTCAGATGAAATATATGCTCCTGAAACACTTTATGAAATTAAAGGAAATTCAATTTTAACAGCAATATGGAGCAATAAGTTTAGCATTTCAGTTGAAATTGTTGTTTTTGGTGATGAAATTGCAGGAGCAACACCAAGTTTTGAAATTTCAAGTGGTGATGTAGAAGTTGTAAGTGGTCAAGGTGAGGGAATTTATACAAGTACAGGAAAATATGATTACAATACCTTAATGAACCTTAATATAAATAGTGATGGATACAAAATTTTATCAATCACAGGTATTCAGGGACTTGAAAATATTGAAAGTCAAAACTTTAATCTTCCAGATAAGGACTGCACAATTATTATCACATTTACTCAAGATATAAATTATGCCATAACATTATTTGCAGATAATGCTGATGGATGGAATGTGGGGTCTGAAATTGGCTGGGTTATAAATGATGACTTAAATTACGCAGTTAAAGCTTTAGAGACTGAACCAATTAATTTAATTACACCTTATAGAAATGGTTATCAATTTGTTGGTTGGTCTACAACAGAAAGTTCAGATGTTGTTGATTACACAGAAAGTACTTATACACCAAATAATACAGACTTTAATTTGTATGCAGTTTGGGAAATTAAAACTTTAAATGTACAAGTAAATTATTATATTGAAAACATCGATGAAGAATATGAAATTTCAGTAAATCAAACTTATAGTATTATAATTAATGGAACTAAAATTGATGTTGTTGGAAATTACAATGAGTATTACGAATATAATTCAACAATTGAATTTAATTTGACTAATTTAAATATTGCAAGTGGTTTTACATTTAGCAAAATTATAGTTGAGGAAAATACAATTACAACACTTCCAAGCATTATTTCAGTACCTGACAGTGATATTAATATAGATATCTATGTTTCAAGATTGTCTTTTGATGTAATTTTGGACGCAAATGCAAATGGGGATAATGTTCAAGGTTTACCAACAGAATTTAAAGTTAAGTTTGGTCAAACAAAACAACTTCCAACCTTAATAAGAACAACAGGTTATGATTTCCTTGGTTGGACATTAAATGCTGATGGAAGTGGTGATATTGTTACTTCTCATACACAAGATTTAAACCAAACAACTTATTATGCAAAATGGACAAAAGAAGCATATAGTTTAACATTAAAGAAATATATTAATGGACTTCAAGTTTTAGCAGATTGGAATTTTGTTTTGGAAAATTATTCACCACAAAGTTTTGTTAACGGTGTTTATACATATTTAATTCCATCAGAAGCATCTTTAAATATTGTATTGACAAAAGATGTTTATAAACTAGATAAAGCTGTTGTTAATACAAGCGAGTATAAAACTTATAATTTTAATATTACAATGCCAAGTCAAGATTTGACTATTGAAGTTTATTATATTGATGACGAGTATACTTTCACATTAAATGCAAGCAATTATTTAAATCCCGATGCAGTTGTTACATTTGAAAATCAGGGTAGTTATACAGTAAATGGAAACATTGCAACAGTAAAGGTTGCTTCATTAGGACAAGTTAGTTTACTTACACCAAAATGCGATGGTTATGAGTTCTTGGGTTGGTGTACAGAAGAAAATGGACAAGGCGACAGTATAATAGAAGCAACATATACACAATTAACACCATCAGAGACAACATATTATGCTCGTTGGGGTTATATTGAGTATGATTTAAGCTATGATATTAAACTTGAAAATGCAAACGATGACAACTTTACAACTGTACTTCAAGGTAGTCAAGAATATGAAAATATTTTTAATTCAATTACATATTCACATACAGATGGGGCAAATTATAACGAACTTGTTACAGTAAATTTTGTATTAAATTCAGGCTATATTGCACAAGAAAGCGATTTCATTTTTGGAAACAACTCATCACTTATATATAGTAATGAGACGGGTTATACATATTCGTTCAATATGCCTATTGGCAATGTTAATGGTAATATTGTTGAGATTAAAATAAGAAGACAAGTTTACACATTAACATTTGATGATGGGGTTGAAGATGGAGTAGATGCTAAGGATATAACCTTGCCAGAACCTATGCAGGTTAAGTACAATGCAAATGCAACTCTTCCAGACGCAGAGAGAGTTGGTTATACATTTAAAGGTTGGAGTAGAGAACTTGGTGGAAGCATTTTAGATAATGTTAGCAACTTTTATGTACAAGGGGCAGAAGATGAAATCTTATATGCAAATTGGGAAATTAAAAGTTTAATTCTTACTACAACAATTTATGTTAACAATAATGAATTTGAAATTGACGGAATATTTAATTTAACAACAAATAGTCTAAATAAAGAACAAGTATATTCATATAGTGCTGTTTCAGGAGAAAATATCACACTTGAAGTAAATCCTCTTATCTATTCTTTGGATAGAATTGAAATAACGGGTGCAAATTACACAAGTGCAGGTGCTTATAGATATATCACTGTTCAAGATACAAATGTAGAAATAAAGATTTATCTTATAGGAACAACATATGAATTAAAACTTGATGCTACAAATTACCTTAATCCTAATGCATCAGTATCCTATGATGCAAGTACGGGTTGGGTTTGTGTTAATGCAATTGCAACATATTCTATTTTATCTAATGGAAAAGTAACATTAATTACACCAAAATGTAATGGTTACACATTTGATGGTTGGTATAGCAATCCTAATGGAGAAGGTGTAAAACTTTATGATGATAAAGCAGAATATCAACAAATAACTGCAACTAATATAACACTCTATGCAAAATGGTCTGCTACACCTTATGATTTGACTTATGTTGTAAACACACAAAATATTAATGATGATAATTTTGATAATAACAATAATGGCTTAAATTCAATTAAGTTGCAAATATTTAACGAAGATGAAGGGGCTTGGATTGATGTCAATGGGTTAGAACCATTTTCTATTGGTTATAATTCAGAAATAAGGTATGTTATAAAACTAAATGAAGGTTTTGATTTAAATTATAGCAATATTTCTGGTTTGACTAGTGGAAAATTTAATTTTGATGAAGATAGTTATACATTA
Organism: uncultured Clostridia bacterium; assembly: GCA_944349805.1. Lineage (GTDB taxonomy): Bacteria > Bacillota > Clostridia > Christensenellales > UBA1242 > Caccopulliclostridium. Next base: position 13,801 of record CALVNP010000039.1, on the reverse strand, counting down.
AAATTTACTATGCCAAATCAAAATACAGAAATTGTTTTCAATATAACAAGAAAAGTATACACATTGACATATGTAAATGGAAACAACAATGTTGAAGTTGCTATGCCAGAAAGTATAAATTTAAAATTTGAACAACAAATAATTTTACCCGAATTAACAGCTGATGGTTGCGAATTTGTTGGTTGGAATTCTAGTCAAGATGGTACGGGTACACAATATGTTGGAACATTTACTCAAGGTAATGATAATACAACACTCTATGCAATTTGGGAAATATCATCTTATAATTTGCAAATAAACATAAAAGGTTTAAATGACTTAATAATTGAATTAGATAAAATTTCATTTGTTTTAACTGACAATTTAGGAAATGAAGTTTTAAAAAGCGATGGCGTAAATACAACATTTACCGATTTAGTACAATTTGGAACAGAATTAACATTAACAATCAATGCAGGAAGTTATTATGAAGTTTATTTAATTGAGGGAATAGATGGAGATAGTGATGTTTTAACCTTTAAAATGGGTCCAACTGATAAAACTATTGATATAACTTTTAAAGCAAAAGAATTCACTCTTACATTAGATGCTTCAACTTCATTAATTCTTGATTATGAAATTGATTGGAGTAATGCAGATGATTGGAATGTTTCTGATAATGTTATAACAAAGAGTTTAAACTATAATGATGTTGTTAATAGCTTCCCAATACCATCAATTAGTGGATTAGTATTCCAAGGCTGGTATACAAAGCTTAATGGCGAAGGAGAAGAAGTTACATCGTATACTCAAATGTATGATACCGATACAACCTTGTTTGCAAAATACTCACTAGATACTTTCAATATAACTATAGATATAAAAACGGAAGATGTTCAGAACGACACATTCTTAGAAAATTCAGATGGGCTACAAGAAATAAGGTTTGAAATTTATAATTCCGAAAATCAAACTTGGGAAGATGCTGAATTTACTAATGGTAGTGTAAATAATATTGAATACTTACAACAGGCAAGATTTGTTTTAACACTTAAAGACAATTTTGAGTTAAAACTTGAAAATATTATTGCTGATGAGTTAAATGGAAGTACTTTCAATAATGGAAATGTTTATTATTTTGAATTTGTAATGACAAATGTTGATGCAAAAATTACATTTAATATAAGCAGAACAAGATATAGTTTAATATTTGATAAAAACACATCAGATTCAGTTACAGGTTTACCTGAAACTATACAACTAAAAGTAGGACAAACCTACATCGTTCCAGATATAACATTGCAAAGAAAAGGTTATAACTTTTTAGATGCTTGGGCAATTAATAATTCTGGCACAATGATTTTAGCTGGAGCAACTTATACTCAAACAGCACAAAACACAACCTTGTATGCACAATGGCAGGCTATTTCATATAATTTAACTTATGAATTAGATGGTGGCTCACCTGAACAAACAGCAACAACTATAACTTATGAAGATAATATAATTTTACCAGGCAATGTTTCAAAGGACGGATATACAATTTCAAAGTGGGTAATAAGAGCAGATTCAGTTGAATGTGATTTTATCAACGGAAATTCATTGCGTAGTATAGAAAATAAATATTCTATAGATTTAGTTGGAGATTATGTAACAACATTTACATTAAGTCCAATATGGCAATCAGGAGAAAATACCTTTACTTTAAATTCTATGCTTGATGAAACATTGTATAGTGAAAATGGTTTGTCAATTAATACAAGACCTGGAAATGTACAATTTACATTCTATGTAAACAATGTAGAAAGTACAAATTTCATTTCACACACGGGAGATGTGGTTAAAGTTTCAGCAGTAGCACCAGCTGGTTATAGGGTAAAAGAATGGCAAATTGAAAATGCAACACAAATTAATCCAGATGGAGACAAGAGTGTTGTAGAGATAACTAACTTTACTTCAAATATTGATGTAATAGTCGTATTAGAACCAATAGAATTAGAAATTACTGTAAATGGAAATAATGGCACATTAGAATTTGCTAGTGGTGTTTATAATGTTGTTTCGAACAAAGCAACAACATTAACAGGAGTAAAGGTAGAATTAAATATAAAGTCCATTAAAGGTTATGTATTTGACAACGTAACAGCATCAGAACAAAATGTTAACATAAGTATTGATAAAGGTAATGATAAAGTTTATGTTTCAGAATTCACCACTAATCTTGAATTGCAATCAGAATTTATAGCAAGAGTAAACACCGTTAAAATAAGTGGAAATAACATTGAAAAAATAAGATATCAGGTTGTTTCTGACGTAAATGACTTAACTGATGTATTTAACACATATAATTCTAAGGGAATTTCTGCTACAATAAACGATATTATCTTGCTAGAAATCAAGATGCTAGAAGGATATTCAATCGTGGCTATTTCTAATGAGGGTTATGAGTTCAATGTAAATTATCCTTATAATGAAAATACAGAAAGAGCTTTAATAGACAATATTAATGAAGATACAATAATACAAATTGATACAAAAATTAATGAATATTCTATTTCAGCAAGTGTTATCGGTGGTGATGAGTTCGGTTCAGTTCAAATTTCAGGAAATGCTAATGAAAATGATAAGTATAATTATGGAACAGAAGTAACATTTACAGCTACGAGTGCCAAAGATGGCGAAGATGAAAAGTATGATTTCATTGGTTGGTTTGAAGATGAAACCTGTGAAGTTTTGTATTCAAATGAAAATCCAAAAACAATAAGTGTGACAAGTAATTTACATTTATATGCTAAGTTCCAAATAAAAGAATTTACAGTGAAATACCAACTATCAGATGATTGTTACAATTTTGGATATTTTGAAGGAAATACCTCACAAACTGTTACATTTGGAGCAAATGCTGAACAAGTTACAACGCTTCCTAATGCTGGTTATAATTTTGTTCATTGGGAAATTTATTATGGCAATGAAATAAATGCAGTGATAAACACCAATGCTGTATTAAATATTAGCGATGTTAGGTCTAATGTAACCTGTGTTGCAGTGTTTGAAAAAATGGATATAACCATTACAATTAACACAACGATTGAAGGGACATTAATTTCTGATGGAATAGAAAAAGTATCTATTAAATATCAATCAGGGGCCATTGGAGAATCCATTTCAACAGATGAATGCCTATCAATGACACTAAATGCTAAGACAAACACAGATATAACCATATCTGCAACAGCAAAAGATGGTTACACTTTGGGTGAGTATACACCTGTTTATGTGGTATCTGGAAATGTGTCTGTTATTATTTCTGGTAATGAATTTATTATAAATGCTAAAGAAAATAATTCAGTTGTAAGCATTAACTTTGGTAAAAAGAATAATGTAATCAATTCAACATTAGAAATAGATGGAGAGAATGGTGGGGGCGTAATAAGATATCAAGAAGGTGGTGTATGGCAACATATAGGACCAACATACACAACAAATATGAAAACGGAAAGTTCATTGACATACAAAGTGTTTGTATATGCAGGATATGTTTTAGGGACAGATTTGCAAGATTTTGTTGATAATGGAACATACAATTCTGGAAATTATAATTTGACAATTTCAACTTCAACTGATTACACAGGATTAGATAGTGCATATTTTACAAGTGTGTATGATGTAACAATTTCTGGTTACAAAACTGATATTGATATTGTTATACCAATTGAAAGAGTAAAAACAATTGTAACATTCCATAATGTTGAGTTAAATGATCCATCAAAAACATTTACAGCTAGCATTGCTTATGGAACAACTATTATTAGTGGAGTTACCTCTGAGCAATTATGTCCAACTAGTGAAACATATATGTTTGTTGGTTGGGAAAATGAATTAGGATATATGGTTATTGATTCATCTGGAAATTTAAAATCAAAATGGTTAATAACTGATAAAACATATGATTTGTACGGAGTATGGCAAGAAAGATTGTTGCAAATAATTGTTGAAGTCGATCCAATATACGCTTTACAATCTGCAAGTACGTTGTATAAAACGGTATTTGCAAATTCATTCATTTACGGATTACAACCAGAGGAAATGGTACAAAATGGAAATATACTTTACTTTACAAGACCGTTGTCTAAATTATATTTAACACTTCCTAAATATAAATCTGGATATATATTTGACGGATTCTATTTAAAAAATCCAACAACAGATGAATATGAAAAAGTTGGGCAGGCAAGTGATGGCGCAAGTGATTACGCAACTTCAACAAATTGTTTGTTGAACATAAAAGGTTATTCATATTACACAAATTATCAAAATCAAAGTGAAGATGGAACAATTATAATAAAACTTTCATTCAAGGTTGTAACATCTATTAGTGCTGAAAATTTTTACGCGAGCAATAGAGTATCTGAAGTTGGTGGAACTGTTAAATTTGTTGATTTACCTAGCGTCGTCAATGGTTCTATAATAAGTGTAGAAACAAACACAAATACATTAGTAAAAATGATTGCAACTCCAAACAAAGGTTATGAATTTGTTAAATGGGTTGATGAAAATGGCGAAGAAATTTCTTTAAGCCCTGAACTTGAAATTAATGTTAGTCAAAGCAAGCATTACACAGCAATATTCAAAGGTGAGTTAATTTTAATAACGTCAGACTATAATGTCGAGGTGCAAAATGGTAATCCTGAACTTGTTTCAGCTGAAACTTACTATCACGTCGGAGATATAATCAAGTTCAAGTTTAATGATAAAGTTGTTGGATATGAGCATACAAATTGGATGTTATACAATGATGGAGTTGAAATAAGTTTAATAACGGGAGTAAATCCAACTTACACTCTGACTGCAGACTATAAAAATATTAAAGTAAATCCAACATTTACTATGGCAAGTGTAAAAGTTCAGATAATAATGAGTGGGCAAGGCGAAGGTGATGGTACAATCAAATTTGCAAGTGGTTGGACAATTGATTACAATAAAAGAAATAATACTTATGAATTAACAATACCTTACGAAACCAACTTAGAGTTTAACATCGTTCCTAATGTAAGGTACAAATTTGATAATGCTACCGTAAAATATGGAAATGGAACACAGAATGTAGTCGAAGTGCAAAACAATCTATTTAAAATTAATTATATTGATTATAATGATGTACGAACAATTCAAATTAATATTAATTTAATTGAAAATTATTGGCGTGAATACGTTTTAGAAAATGGTCAAATAATTGATGATGGCGATGGGACATATTCTGTAAATCCAAATGGTGGAGATTTCATTGGAGATGGAACAGAAGAATATCCTTATGAAATTAATAGCATAAATGATATTTCAAAATTAGCATTTATTATAAATAATAATATAAAGCAAAATAATAATCAAAAAGCTGAATATGCTAATGCTATTTATGAACTTAATCAAAATATTAATTTTGAAGAAAGATTCTGGACTCCAATTGGAACAAAAACCAATCCATTTAAAGGAACATTTTATATAAGAGGTGATAGAAATAACATATTTGTTAATGATGATGATCCTCTGTATCCATCAGATGAAAATTTTGCAATAGATGAAGATTATTATACACTTTATGGTAAATTGTTTGGATATTTAGATGGAGCTAAGATTATAGTAGAACAACAATCATTGCTGGTTTTATGGATAGTTCTTGGAGTTTTAGGTGGTATTGCATTAATAACTATTGTATTAATTGTGATATCTAATCAACGAAGAAAAAATATTACAAGAGAAAAAACAGTTATTAAATAGCAAAAATAAGTTTAAAAAATCTTAAATCAATCGATTTAAGATTTTTTATTTTAAGTAAATAATAAGTAAATAATAAGTAAATAATAAGTAAATAATAAATATTAATAAAAATTTAATAATCTATCATAAATCTAAAAATAATCAAAAATAAATTAAAAAAAATAAAAACACAAAATTTTGTGTTTTTATTTTTAGTTTTATTTTTATCTGATTTTCATCTTCTTTCTAAGTAAAATCATTACAACTACAAGTACAACAACTACTATGCATCCTAGTACTATCATAATAATAGCAAGTGTTGATAATGGCTCAGTTTTTATAACTTTATAGCTATAGAGTAATCTTCCACTATCTGTGTAAATTTGTATAAAATGTGTTCCAGCTCTACTTATTGTTATTGTCGAACTTGTTGGGGTTGCTGTTGTTTCATTAATAACAATATCTGGTTGACCAGAAATAACAATTTTACAATCTCCTGCGTTATTATATAAGTTATAAGCATTATATGTAACTAAAATGTTGTCTGTTGTGCTTGAGCCCTCAGGAATTGATATTTCAATTGGAATTTCAGCATCATTAATCCAAAATTCAAAACTAAATGCTTGGTCTTCAATTTCGCCGTTTGTTTTTATTGTTATTTTATATCTTCCAGCTCCTGTTTTTTCGTCATATAAGGAGATTAAAACACTCTTTGTTGAATTTTCTAAGCTAAAAGCTTTTCCATCTTTTTGAATTGAAACAATTTCATAGTCTTTAAATTCTGAATACTCAAATGCCCATCTTGTTTCATTTTTGTTAATAATTGTAAATGTGCTTCCTGATTCTCTAACATCTTGACCATTTATTTTTGCACTAAAGTAAATTTCATAAAACCCGGGTTCTGTAAATGTGTATACACCATCTTTAATTGAAATTGAATAGTCTTGTCCATTTTTCTTTGCGTGTATGGTTGGTTGATATCCTCTGTCGTAATATTCTTTTGAATATTCGGGAATTGCGATAATTACTTCATCATTGTAAATTGCATTATCGATAGCTGAACTGCCATTAACAGTGTATACGACATCTTTTATAAATGTTAAATTGAAGCTTTGACTTTGATATCCAAATGTTGGGTGAGTAAATATATTTACATTTCCAGCCATATCTCTAAATGTTATTGTATAACTTCCACTTAAATTTAAATCCAATGAAGATTTTGTACCACTTTGCGTAATATTAGAAGTATTATATTCTGAATCTGCATTTGTTCCGTATTTTATTTCTATATTAACTTTGTTTGATTCTATTAGATAATAAGAATTCCATCTTATTGTCAAGGAGTCTAAATCCACATCGTTAACAGTTGCTATTATGGTACTGCTTGTGTTTGTAAATGCAGTTTCTATACCATTACTATTAAAGTAGGTAAAACTATTTATTATTGAATTTGTTTTTGGTACAGTCGTTATTGCAATATATTTTTCAAAATAATTAATATTTTTATTATCGCTACCATAGTTGCTTATTTTATAAAAAACAGTTGTTGTTCCATTTTTTAATTCGTCGTCTCCCACTTTTTCCCAGGTTATATCCTGCTCTGTATTAACATTAATCTGATGTGCAGAATTAACAATGTAATGCGAAGTGTACACAGTGTTGTTGTAAGTATAGTTGGAGCCTGTTTCAGTTGCAGGTTTGTACGTACCTGTTGTTTCATCGTAGTATACAACTTGATAAAAATCTCGTTCAGAATCAGATATTGTAAATGTTTTGCTTTCTAACAAATGTTTTCCATTAAGATTAATATAAATATTGATTGTATATGTCCCTATATCCTCAACAAATGTTCCTGCTGATAAATTGTTTTCTTCATTGTCTTCAAATTTATAAGTTATTTCATATGATGGGAAAAATATTTTATCAGTTTCACTTAAGTAATTAAACAAATCTTTATATTCAATTCTCAGTTGCCCAGAAAATATTGAATTTGATGTAAATAAAGAATTTTTATTTTCATTATTTTTATCATATAAGTTTATTGTTGGTGTTAATGTACTTATAATAATGTTATACTTTTGCGTTGAATTATCATTACGATTAGTTAATGTTATTACAAATTTATAAACACCACCTTCAAAGTCTGGAGCGTCTGATATGTCTGTTGGAAGCTTTAAATTTATAATTCCTATTGTTCTATCATTTGTTGGTGTTTGAGCTGTGTAATACTTATTACTTGTATTTAATGTTGGTATTTCAACTTTATTATCGCCGTTGAGAGTTAAATTAAATTTAAAAAGGTTGTCTGAGAAAATTAATTCTTCAACTGAAATATTTGCTGTATAATCTACTACATTGAAATAGAACTGGACAGTATTTATTGCATAATACCATAAATTATAATCAGAATCCACTAATGTTCCTATTTCACCTTGAACTGCATCTGTGATAATCGTTGTTCCGTAGGTGTGTGCAAAGGAATATGTTTTACCATAATTATCAGTTAATGAATATTTATAAGCAGTATTTTTAGGTTGTCGAATAGTAAAAGTCCAATTATTTGAAGATGATGATACTGTAACAAATTCATTAGACAAGAATGTAGAAGTACTGCTATAAATTTCGCTAAATTGAATTGTTGCGTCAACCCACTCACTTATTGTAATAGAGGAAAGGGTTGTATAAACAGGTGCTGTTATTATTATTCCTTCACCACTTTGATTCTGAGAAATTGTTAAATTTTCATTCGAGCAATAAATATTAAATGTGTAAGTATTATTCGTTAAAGCATCTTTTAATTTTAATATTCTATAATCAGCGCCTTTTGTTATAGCCATATCTAATATTTCTTCTAGTTTTACAATTGGTGGAATTTCATTAGAACTTCCAGACCATAATGATAAATTATAAAAAGTATTTTTTTCTACTAAGTATGGGGAAGAAACATAAATTGTGTTATTAACGGAGAAGATGAAATATCCTGTTTTTGAATTATTAAAATCGTATAAGCTGAGTTGTTTAGTTTTAAATTCGCTCTTTGAGTATATATTTTGAGTTGGTTGTTTGGACAAGGTGCTATAATCATAATCAAAGACGATATAATTTGCGTCAGTTTCAACAATTTTATTAGGATTTCTTCCTTGTGCAACAAGAATTGATGTGTTGTTGCTTTCAGGTTTTGATACATACACTGTGTAAATTGAAATATTGCCTGCAAGATCTAATTCTATTATTTCATAATATGTATTTTCATTAAATACTGTATTTTCATAAATTCTTGTGTGAGTTGCTTCTACATTTAACGCATTTATCAATGAAGTTTCTTGATAATAGTTGTTGCCATATTTACTATTTTCTGTGAATTCTTTATAATAATAGTAGTAACCACCGGTATAACTTATTGAGTTGATAAAACCTTTTAATTCATCTGGGGTCACCATAAATGAATAATATGCCAATGGTCCTGTCGAAGATGAAATATTATATTTATAGTTTAAGCTGGTTCCAACAGTGGTAACATTGATGCCATAAATAAATGAAGTTTCTTCTAAATTTGAATACTTTCTTGAATATTCAATTAATTGATTATTATCTAATTTTGACTTGTTTAAAAGCGTATTAAGTTTAGATATTGGAGCTTGTCTGTCTATTACCAATTCTCTTATTATTGAGTGGTAATTATTATAAGCATTTCCTTCGTACTCCATATAAACAAATATGCTTGTTCCACTTTGAATATTTGATATGTCTAAATCAAAATAATGAACATTTGATGTGATACCTGTTTTTATATCAGATGTTAAAATATAGTTTAAAGTTAAGTTGTTAGATGTGTAATAGTAAATTTTATCAACCTTTCCATCTTTGTTTGCATCAGCAGTATTTATTTTTGCTAAATATTCATTAATAGAATCTGTCCAAGTTACTCTTACAGTTTCGCCATTATAATATGTGGCTGGATTGTCTGTAACATCTGGTTCTGTTTTTAAACTTTCATCGTTGGTGGTTGTAAATTCAAATTGAGGTTTAACTGATGTTATATTTATTATATATGATAAAGTATTTTGTACATTTGGATATAAGTTTTGACCTTTTTCATTTTGAGTTATAACAATTTTGTAATATCCAACATTTGTAATTGCACTTGAAATATAGAAATTATTGTCGTTAGCCAAAGGCACTTCGTAAACTTGACTGTTTGAGAACTCTAAAGTAGGGGAGTAATAAATTTTAACAGATAAGTCAAAACTATTGTTTTCTGCATTTTTACTGAAATTTGATGTTATGCTTTTGCCAGAAAAATTTGTTCTTGCAAGTGTTTGTATAACTTGACCATTTGTATCTTTTATATAATTACCCTCTTCATCTTTTGGGGTAAAATCTCCCATATAATATATAGTATTTGAAACTGTTTCGCTTGTGTAATAATAAGAAATATCATTAAAAGGTGAAACTTTTGAATTGTTGCCTGAAACATATTTATATTTTGGTACATAAATTTTAACAGGAAGTTTATTTGTTTCTAAAATTGCCATATTTTGACTTGAAAATGTTCTATATATTTCATCAAAAGTAGTTTTTTGTTGTGAACCATCTTCGTCTAACATAGTAACGTAAATATGTTGACCGATCAAACTTTTATATTCATTGTTTGTTAAATATTCAGGATTTGAAACTATGTTTTGTCTATCAACAATAAATACATTTTTTCTTATGGCAAAATCATATTTGTCATTGGAGCTTGTGGTTTGTAAATAATTTTCCGTATCCTCAGTATAAATTCTTTCAATGACGTATTTTCCTTCTGCTGTCTTATAAGTTTGGTTATTGTATATTACATTAATAGGGTAGTAGTAATAGCCTGCCATATCTCCACTTAATTCTAATAACATATTGTTATTTGTTGGGTTATTTATGTTATATATAACAATCTCAGTGGATTTAGTGTTTAATTTATAATTATCACCATCTTTTGTAAATGGATAGTAATAAACTATGACTTTTTCTACTTGAATATTATCATTGGGGTTTGGATTGAAAATATAAATAAGTTGATCTACATTTTCATTGGAAGCAGTTCTTAAACCTGTTGCTGTGTAATATTTTATTCTTGTATTTATATTGCTTGTATTAACGGTCCACTTGTCTTCAAGTTGTGTAACTTGATAGTTGTCTGTTGTTCCTGCTTCATTTAACGAAGTAACATTCATATTTTCAAGTTGAGAAATATTGTTAGGCATAATCAACACATCAGCCCCTGAGGCATCAGAAGACACTTTTACATTTAATACAGCAGAGTAATTGTTAATATAATCATTTGTGTTAGTAGAATTAAAGTATGTATTGCTTTCGTCTATGATAAAGAAAGTATAGTTTGTTTCATTAGCTATTCCATTTTCTAAAAATTCAATGTCCTTATAAAAAACATTTTTTATTGCCGTGTAAGTGTTGCCAGATAGCATATAAACTGTTGAGCTTATTTCAGGACAAATATACAAATTACCATCAGAAAAATATTTAAAATCTTGGTCGGCAATTTTTTCTAATATAACATTTTTAAGCCAAGGGTCAATATCATTAGCTTCTTCAAGACTACTAGCCGTCAAACCTGTTTGAATAAGCTTATATTGTCCCCATTCGATTCTAGCATCTGCCGAAATTACATTATATGGTTTTATTTGCTCGTATGTATTGTTAATTTTTTGTAAAATAAGTGGGGTAGTGTAATCAATTATTAATGAGGCATATTTTTCATTTCCTGCAGAATCTTGTATACGGAACAAGTAAAGACCTTGATTTGTTAATATCATTGAGTCTGAAACAATATTTTGACCAAAAGTATTGTTGTAGATTGTTTCAACCAAATTTTCGTTTAAAGTATAATCTAATTTATAGCCATTTCTAAATGAATTGTTATTGTTGAAAAATGCTAATGTATTTGAAGAATTGAATTTAGAAGAGTTTGGATTATCTGTTGTTTCGCTTGTAACAAAAGGAATATATTTATACGAAGCAGTTGTTTGTGCTCTACTTGCTTTTTCATTCCATTCAAAAGTTGCATAAGTGTTTGTGAAAAAGTTTATTATAGAACCCTTATCATAAGTTGTACCAACTCCCTGTGTTGCAGTTTTAAAAGCTAAACCAGAAATTTCAGTGTTATCAATTGTAAAATAACTTATTCTATATTTTGCAAGACTATCGTTATCATAGTTAGCCCCGTAGTACAATATTACTTTATAGTTTTTATTTTCTGTAAGTTCATAATAATTTGTAGAATTTGGTGTAACATTTGTATAAATTGATGAAGTGTAATCTTTTGATTGTACAACAAGTCTGACAGGGGAGTTGAAAACGCTTTGTTCTTCAATGGAAACTTTTACACTATTTTTAGTATAGTCACCAGAAGCTAAATTTGTATCAGTGCCATTTTCTTGAACCTTTGGTTTTGGTGTTTCTGTTGTTATTTCAAAATAAAATGCTTGAGTAAATGTGTCTGTTTGTTCTAAGCTTCCAGAACTAATATTGTTTTCATAGTTATAATTTACCACTAAAAAATATACACCGTTGTCTGTAATAGGGGAATTGTTCCATTGTGGTTCTTCAGTAACCCATACTTCATTTTCCATTTTATAAAGTGTTGCTGATTCAAGATTTGTATTAAAATTAAAAGTTATAGGTGCTTGGTTTGTAGATTGGGGTAAGGGTAAGTCATCATAAGATGGTATTGTGTTAATATCTTCTATATTTAGTGTTAAACCTTTATAAGTTATATCTGCCATTAATGGAACGTTATTTTCATCAAGATCAATAGTTCCATCATTATTTAAAATTTTAAATTCAGAAGTTGAAGATGTGTTTATATTATTGTAGTAAATTTGATAACCAAAAATATCTAACTTATTTGGTTTAATTGAATCAATTCTGGAATTTTGTAATTTTGATAATTCATTGTATGAACTAACTTCGTCTCCGTCAGGTAAGTATATGAAGTTGTAAACCAAAACATATTCTCCAATATCATTAAAAGTTATTTCAATTGTTTTGCCTGACTTTATATTTGCAAGTACAATATTGCTTCCAGTAATAACAACATTTTCTCCATTGTAGAAAACAGTTGCAGTTTCAATTTTTCCTTGAATTGTTTTTTCAATTGAAATATAATATTTATCACCTTCAAAGGTTATTTTGGGGAGTTTTAATGTGTCAGTAAAAGTTGAATTTTCATTTTTATAATTAAAGAAATAGTTTTGATTGTATGTTCTAGATGAACTTGCAAGCGTTTCAATTCTAACATTTTCAGCAATTACATTTGCTTGTCCATTTGATTGGAAATAATCTGTTTCATTGAAAATGTAAAATGTAATAGAAAAACTTCTTTCAGTTGAAATTATGTAATCAGTTCCTGAATATTCATAATAATTATTAAATGTAAAAGTATATTTGCCAGTTTTTAATGTTTCGCCAGCATTAATTTCAAATGATAAATATTCAAAAACTTTATGTGTTCCTTGTTCTTCATCGCCATTTTGGGTGTAATTATTTGCATAATAATGAATATTTCCAATAGAATTATTCCCAATGATTGTGCTGGATTCAACAGCTGTATTATCAATTGTAATGCCAACTGATGTTAAAGACAAATCTAATGGAAAAAATTGTGAAGGGTCGGGGGATTCGTCTTCGTCAGAGATTGCAAAATCCAAATCTTCAAAATTTTTGTTAGGAATTGAAGATAAATTTAAACTTTTGCCATTGCCTAGTGATATTTTAAACTTTTGTCCTTCTTTTAAAAATATTGCTTGTCCATTAGTGTAGGATTCTGATGTTTCATCAGAATTTACTACAACAGCAGAAAAATAATCAGGTATAACTGAATTTTCAGCTTTTACTATAGTATTTTCACTTGTATGTGGAAACATTAAAATACCAGAAAAAAATAGTGTTAAAGAAAATAATAATGTCCAAAAAATATTTTTTAATTTAAAAGAATTCATAATTAATCTTCCAAAATATAATTCATAAGCATTTTAATAAAATTTGACATTTTTCTTATATATTTTTTATTTAT
>CALVNP010000038.1 GCA_944349805.1 uncultured Clostridia bacterium | reverse complement strand
TTATCTAAATCTTCCTTAAAAGAATCTATAACATCAATAATAATACCATTATCCATTGTAAAATCTCCTATAAACAGAGATGATTTTACTATAAACAAAAATATTTTGCAAACAAAAATACAACAATTATGAATATTCCCCAATTTAGTCAAGATAAAACAAAAACTCCCATATAGGAGTTTCTATTATATATTCAAAAAATTATTTATTTGACATTTTAGCAATTTCTTCTGCTAAATTATCTTTTCTCTTTTCGAGGCCTTCACCCATTTCATATCTTGTGAATCTTCTAACTGAAATTTTCTCACCAATAGAAAGGATAGCTTCATTTATTACTTCTTGAACTGTTTTATCGCCATCTTTAACAAATGGTTGGTCTAAAAGGCAGAAATCAGAATAAAATTTCTTAAGTCTTCCTTCAACCATCTTAGCTATAATCGCTTCTGGCTTCCCCTCATTTTTTGCTTGATTAGAAAGAATTTCTTTTTCCTTTTCTAGTTCTTCAGCTGGAACATCTTCTTCTCTTATATAAAGTGGTTTTGCAGCAGCAATCTGCATTGCAATGTCTTTAACCAAAGCTTGAAATTTATCGCTTTTAGCAACAAAGTCTGTTTCACAATTCACTTCAACTAAAACGCCAATTTTACCACCCATATGAATATAGGAACCAACAACACCTTCAGCAGCAATTCTGTCTGCTTTTTTTGCAGCTGCAGCCATTCCCTTTTCACGAAGATATGCAATTGCCTTATCCATATCACCATCTGTTTCGGTTAAAGCTTTTTTGCAATCCATCATACCAATGCCCGTCATAGCACGAAGTTTAGCTATATCACTAGATGTAACCATTATCTTACTCCCCCTTCTCTTCTTTTTTAGATGTCTTTGTAGCTCTAGTTGTCTTTTTAGCTTTTGGAGCTTCTTGATTTTCAGGTTCTTTTTCTTCAACAACTTCAGTTTCTACGGAAGTTTCTTCAATTTTTTCTTCTTTGTGCTCAGCTTTTTTAGAAGACTTTTTCTTTTTCATTGGTCTTTCTTCTTCATCTTCAGCTTGTTCCTTTGTTGGTCTTACTTGTTCAAGAACTTCCTTCAAATCAATTTTTTCATCATCATCAGAAGATTTATCTTTTAATGAAACACCTTCTCTTGCCTCTATAACAGCATCAGCAATTGCACTTGCAATAAGTTTTACAGAACGAATAGCATCATCATTTCCTGGGATTACATAATCAATTCCTGTTGGGTCACAATTTGTATCAACAAGACCAACCATAGGGATTTTTAAAGCAACAGCTTCTTTAACACAAATGTGTTCTTTTGAAGGGTCAACAACGAAAATAACACCTGGGAACTCTCTCATATCTTTAATTCCACCAAGAGTTTTTTCAAGTTTGTCTCTTTCACCTTTCAAAATTGCAACTTCCTTTTTAGGAAGAAGATTAAATTCACCAACTTTTTCCATTTGGTTAAGCTTATTTAAGCGTTCTATTCTTGTTCTAATTGTTTTAAAATTTGTTAATGTTCCACCAAGCCAACGAGAATTAACATAGAACATTCCACATCTTTCTGCTTCTTCCTTTACGGCTTCTTGTGCTTGTTTTTTTGTTCCCACAAAAAGAACATTTTTACCACTTGCAACAACATCTCTAACAAAATTATAAGCGCTGTCAACAAGATTTGATGTGTCTTCTAGATTGATGATGTGAATATCATTTCTTGCTGTAAAAATGTATTTTTTCATCTTTGGATTCCATTTTTTTGTTTGATGACCAAAGTGTACACCAGCTTCTAGAAGTTGTTTCATTGAAATAACTGACATATTTTTATCCTCCTTGTTTTTAGTCTTCCCAACGGTTTTAAAGCTCTACAACACCACCAAAAGCATTTGGCAACAGTGTGTAAATTTACCGAAGGTGTTTATTTCTTTTGCTCTGCACATTTCAAAGCTGAAAGAGTATAGCATAGAGTAAAGTAAATTGCAACTGTTTTTTCAAATTTAAAAAACAATTTCAATATCGTTATTCGCCTGTTTTAATGCTTTTTTAGAAACCACCCTTGTGTTGAAGTACAAAACATCATCAATGTTTAAAACTGCCCTTTCCCCACAAGTTGCATTAATCCTTTTTGACATATTTTCAAAAAATATTTTTAAAGAATAATTCATATTATTTGAAATCAGTTCAATATTATCAGTTTTTTCAATTAAAAATGATTCTTTTATATGCTTATAGCATTCATAATCAGAAATCAATCCCTTATTATAAAGATTTAATGCTTCATTTATGCTTAAATGTTCATATTTGCAATTAGTCATACCGTTTATTATAATCTTTTTAGGCAATAAAAAATTAAAAAAGTTATCGAGCTTTTTATTGTTCGTACTTATTTGAACATTTAATATTCTTTTTAAAGAAATTATATTCTTTTCATACATTTCAAAAACATTATCTCTATCATCGTTTTCATTTATAAAAAATGTTTTTTGCTCATTGCCTTTTAATACAATTTCAAAATAAACTATTATACAAGCTCTATTAGAATTTAATAGTCCATCAACAAGAGAAAATTTTATATTTTTAGCTTTAATTGAAGTGTATATAAAGTATTGTTTTTCATTTAATAAATTAAAAGCTTCAATAACTTTATTTTTATATAAAAATTTATAATAATTTAATTTTTCATTATTTAATAATTTAACAAATTTAAATGAAAGTTTTTGCGTATTTTTACTTTTATTTCTTACATCAACCCTATAACTATTAAAAACATATTTTGTTCTGTTTACATTAATTTCAAAATTAATATTAGAATAATTTTGAATAAGATTGTAACCTTCAAAATGTTCTTTTAAATTACAATCTCCAAAATCAAACCCTTCATCTTCTTTATTTTCTTGAAGTTTTGGTGTTTGATAGTTGATGTTGATTTTATATAAGTTTTCTTTTAAACTTTTACTAATTTCTCTTTCAACTAAAATATAAATATTATTAATATTTTTAAACTTTCTATATAATTTTAATTCACTCCCCTTGCATAAAATTACCAAACAAAAATTATAAAAATTTTTAATATCAACTAGTTGCTTAAATAGTTTTTTATTTGGTGAATGTTCAACATAAATAGGAAGTGTAATATCAATTCCAGAATTTTTTAAAACATCAAGATTAATTTTTGAATACGTTATAGGAGAATTGTAATTCAAACATTTTAAAATATGGTCGTAAAACTTTTTGTCCTTTAATGGAACATTAATGTTAAAAGTTAAATTCATAACTTTGTTAAAGAATGAAATTTTTTTTAATTTTGCTCTTTTATAATGTATTCTATTTTTTAAAATATAAGGATATTTGCTAAAAATTTTTATAAATAAACAACTTAACAAAATTAAAATATAAAAGTAAATCATACTTAAATTGTTGACACAAACTTTAAATTTAAAAAGCAAAGTTGACAAGTTTTTTAAAATATGATATTGTGTTTGTAGGTTAGCCAGACGGTCGCGTTAATGTTGTTATGATATTACCGAGGAAAGTCCGAGCTTCAAGAGAACTGGGTGCCGGTTAACTGCCGGTGAAGGTAACTTCAAGGAAAGTGCAACAGAAAACTACCGCCCACAAGAATTTGTGAGTAAGGTTGAAAAGGTGTGTGTAAGAGACCACCGACCTTTTGGTAACAAAAGGTGCAATGTAAACCCCACCTGAAGCAAGGTTAAAAAAGGCAATACGCTTGTTCTCTCGTGCCTTTTAAAAATACCGCTTGAACATTATGGAGACATAATGTCTAGATAGATGACCGTCAAATACAGAACTCGGCTTACAGACTAGCCTACCAAAAAAAACACCAACTCAAAAGTATTCTTTTTTGTGTTGGTGTTTTTTATGTCTTTAACTATTAA